>CAZTOO010000041.1:0-7418 GCA_964615215.1 uncultured Methanosarcinales archaeon | reverse complement strand
CTTTATCTCTCCTGTGACATGCGGGATGAACTGCACATCCCTGCCGAGATAGTCGCCTCTTCTCTCATGCTCCAAGACTGTGCCCAAGATCTGGCCGTTGGTGAGGAAATTGCTCTTGGTGAGGTCTATATCAAGGAATCTTTCATAGGTGCCTAAATCCATGTCGCATTCCATGCCGTCGTCAAGCACGAAGACTTCTCCGTGCCTGAATGGGTTTAAGGTGCCTGAATCTATGTTGAGATAGCCCTCCATCTTGAGGGGAGCTACCTTCAGGCCTTTGTTCTTGAGCAGCATGGCCAATGCTGAGGAGAAGATGCCTTTGCCAAGCCCTGAAAGGACTGTGCCGAAGGTAATGACGTATTTCACCTTGCCTGGCTTGTATCCCGGCGGAATCGGCGTATAGAACTCGTGCTCATCTGACTTCTTTGAGATTGATTCCAATAATGTTTCTCCGTTCATAGGTAACACCATCACCTCATGTCCTACAAGAACACTGAAGCTTACCCCCCTGACGTTTCATAGAAACCAACTCTATTTAAAGTTTGTTGTTCAGAAAGGTTTATTAACGACAAAGGTTTCGTTTTCTTATGGCTATACAGGTCATCTCTTTTGATTTGGACGGGACATTGCAGGATAGAAGGACTTTTGATGATGTGCTGTGGTATAAGAGCTTCCCTTCTGCTTATGCTGCGCAGTATGGTGTCTCGTTTGAGGAGGCTCTGGAGAAGGTGTCTTCTGAATACGACAAGGTGGATGATAATTCTCCTGAGTGGTATAAGCCTTCGTTCTGGGTTCAGCACTTCAAGCTGAGGAAGAGCTATGTGGAGATGGTTGATGAACTGCAGAAGAATATCGTGATTTTTGAGGATGTGGTGCCTGTTTTGAAAAAGTTAAAAAATTCTGGGAAGTATAAGCTGATTGTTCTGACTCATTCACCGCATGAGTGGATTAGGTTCAAAGTCAAGGTTGAGAATCTTGAATCTTATTTTGATGAGATCATCTCTACGATTGATGATTTGGATACGGTGAAGAAAGACGGGGAAGTGTATAGGAGATTGTGCGAGAGATTTAAGGTGAAGCCTTCTGAGTTGCTGCACATAGGGGATGATTATGTGCATGACTATGAGGCTGCTGTCAAAGTGGGGGTCAATGCTTTGTTTCTGGACAGAGAGGGGAAGAAAGGGATTCAATCACTCTACCAGGTCGTGGAGTGGGTTGAGAAACATTAAACAAACGTCTGCCATAATCCGGAGAAGACATGCCAGCCGTCAAAGCCTGGGATGGGGATGAGGTTGAAGATGAACAAAAAGCCGTTGATTCTTCTCGTCAGCACCAGCAGCATCATCTTGCCTGGATTCTTGTTATACTTGCCTGATTTTATCATGACATGGGCAACCAACCACAATATGCCGTTGACTGCAGGGCCTGCGAACGCTATGGTGGAGCCAACCCAGGGATTGTTCTGCAGATACAGGCCTGCAGCAGCTGTTGCAGGAGCCCAGGAGACATAGGCAGGCACCAGAAAGATGAAGCCGAAATTCATCAGTTTCAAGAGAAGGGCTATCCCCAGCCAGATGTAGGCTGCATTGAAGGTCGCTGTCATGCCGAAGAACATCGCCACAAATTTATGCCCCAGCTCATGCAGAATCAGCGCAGGTGCTGTCAGGATGATGGCGTATTTGAGATTATCATATTTCTTAGTCTTTCTTGAATAGTCCTTAAGAGGGTCATAGCTCTCCTCATCCTTTGTTGTCAGTGGTCTGCGGATGAACACGTCTGAGAAGATGTAGCCTATCACCACTGTCATGACAATCATGTCAATTATTTCCCAGAGAGTCAGGAAAGCCATCTCACACCCTCTGGAACTTCTTCTCGAGCTCTTTTACATCCAATTCTATCAGAGTAGGCCTTCCGTGGGGGCAGGAGAAGGGCTTTTCGCAACGTGAGAGATCTTTCAGCATGTTGTAGAGATATTCAAACGGTAACTCATCGCCTGCCTTTATCGATGCCCTGCAGGCAAACCTGATGATTCTTGCTTCCTTCTGTTCTCCTAACTTTGTGGCTTTCTCTGATGCTTCCAATTCATCAATCAGGTCATTGAATAACGTGATGTCTTTCAGACGCTGGAATAACAGAGGAACAGTGATCAGCCTGAAAGTGGTGTCTCCGAACTCCTCTACCTTGAAGCCCAGCTGCCCGAGAAGAGGAAGATTCTGTTTCAGCAAAGAGGATTTCTTCCTGTCAAGATCAAAGACCAAGGGCTCAAGCAGTTTCTGGACTGCAATGCCTTTGTGCTTATACTGCTGCATGAACTTCTCGTAATTGACTCTCTCTTCTGCAGCATGCTGGTCTATGACGTACAGGCTGTCTTTGGATTTGGCTATGATGTAGGTATTATCAATCACGTCGAGAATCTTCAACGGAGGGAACCTGGCGTCTTTCTCTCCCTGAACAGTCTTTGCAACACCTGCCGAAGATTTCTGCCCTTCTGCCTTCAGTGTCTGCTGTGTGGCATAGTCTGTCTTTGCCTTTTCCCTGATGAAGCTTTTTGTCGGCCTGAAATCATAGTTCTTTATCTCTGCTGCAGATATCTTCGGGATGATATGGTGCTTCTGCAAGGTTTCGGAGATTGCGTTGAAAACAACTTCATACACCAGCTTCTCTTTCTCAAGCCGTATCTCTTTCTTCGTCGGATGGACATTCACATCAATCATGTTTGCTGGGATGGTGATGTTCAGCAGAGCGACAGGATGGCGGTTGATGAAGAGGAGCGTGTGGAACGCATCATAGATTGCCTGGGAGATGGTCTTGTTCTGCACAGAGCGGCTGTTCACAAACAGAGACTGGTAAGACCTATCGGAACGAGTGTAAGACGGTTTTGAGATGAAGCCCATGACCTGGATGCTGTCCTGAGAATAATTGACCGGCAGCAGATTCTTCGCCACATCCCTTCCGTAGAGGGACGTGATGTTGTTCAGGGTGTTTGAGGTTGCAGGGCAGTTCAAGACCTCTTTGCTGTTGTGCTTCAAAGTGAAATGCACTTCTGGATTTGCCAGTGCGTATCTCATCACCACGTCCAGAATCTGCCTGAATTCAGTCTCCATGTCCTTCATGTGCTTTCTTCTTGCAGGAGTGTTGAAGAACAGGTCCTCGACAATGACTGTTGTTCCTTGTTTTACACCTATGGGCTTTACAGAAAGTATCTTTCCTGCCTGAGTGGCCACTTCAGTGCCTTTGACAGCATCCTTAGTGCGTGTGCGGATGGCTGTCCTGGAGACTGAAGAGATAGAGGCCAATGCTTCTCCGCGAAAACCGAGAGTGTGGATGTTGAAAAGGTCCTCTGCCTTAGCGATCTTTGAAGTAGAATGTCTGGTGATGCATAATTCCGCATCCTCCCTGTCCATGCCTGAGCCATTGTCAGCAACCTGGATGAAAGAGACTCCAGATTCTTTCACGTCGATATCAAGGGAAGTGGCTCCTGCGTCAAGAGCATTCTCAAGGAGCTCTTTCACTATAGAGGCAGGCCTCTCTATGACTTCGCCTGCTGCAATCTTGTTGATCAGCGACTGGTCGAGGATGTGGATTCTTGGCATGGAATTGATATCCTTAGATGTATTATTTATAGTTTATGCAATCAGAGGTCTGAGAGCGTCAACTGTCTCATTTTCCTGAACCGCATGCCCTTCCTTTTCGATGGGGCAGCATCCTTAAGGACAAGAGGTTTCTTCTCGACGACAATCTTCTCCTTCATCCTGTCCTCTGACTCCAATTGGAACTGTATCTGCTGGGCCCTCTCTATCACATTCTGGGGGACTCCTGCCAGTTTCGCCACGTGTATCCCATAGCTTTCATCAGTGCCTCCTTCGACAATGCGGTAGAGGAACGTGATTTTGTCATCTTTCTCGTCCACTGCTACATTGAAGTTCTTGATGCCCGGGAGAGAGGATTCGAGCTTGTTCAGGACATGGTAATGTGTTGCGAAGAGTGTCTTGCAGCCTAATTTATTGAGGTTCTCTGCCACTGCCCATGCAATGCTGACTCCGTCAAAGGTTGAGGTGCCGCGGCCAATCTCGTCGAGGATCACAAAACTCTTTTCTGTCGCATTATTCAGTATGTTTGCTGTCTCTGTCATCTCCACCATGAATGTCGATTGTCCCATGGAGAGGTCGTCGTATGCACCCACTCTGGTGAAGATGCGGTCGAAGATGCCAAGCTTCGCTTTTTTTGCAGGCACAAAGCTGCCGAGCTGCGCCATGAGGATGATGGTCGCTGCCTGGCGCATAAAAGTACTTTTTCCTGACATGTTGGGGCCTGTGATAATCATGGTCCTGATATCGCCGTCGAGATAAGCATCGTTGGGAACAAAGTTGTCGGTGAGTGTTTCCACCACAGGATGGCGCGACTCTTCCAGGGAGATGATGCATGAATCAGATATCTCCGGCTGGACATATCTGTTTCTCAAAGCCACGTCTGCCAATGAGAGCAAAACATCCAACTCTGACAAAGAGGCAGCTGACTGCTGGAGTGTTGGGATGTGCTCTGCAATCTTCGCAAGGATGTCAATGAACAGCTCCTGTTCCAGTGCTATGCTCTTCTCCTGGCTGCCGAGCACTTTCTCCTCGTATTCCTTGAGTGCTGGCGTGATGAAGCGCTCTGCATTGACCTGGGTCTGTTTGCGTATGTAGGTTTCAGGCACAAGATGGAGGTTCGGCTTGGTGACTTCTATGTAATAGCCGAACACTCTGTTGAATCCCACTTTCAGTGATTTTATCTTAGTCCTTTCGCGCTCTTCTGCTTCAAGTCTTGATATCCACTGCCTTCCGCCGTGAGAGATGTCTCTCAGCCCGTCAAGCTCCTTATTATATCCTTTCTTGATGATGTTACCATCTGTCAGCAATGCAGGAGCATTCTCGTCGATGGCTGTGTGTATGAGAGTGATGATGTCCTGATGCTCAGGCATGGAAGCGATAGCGTCCAGCATGCCAGACTTGGCATCTTTCAGCAGAGCTTTGATGTGCGGGATGATGCCGAGGGAATCTTTCAGCGCCAGGCAGTCCCTGGGGGTTGCGCGTCCTATGCTGATCCTGCCAGCAAGACGCTCGACGTCATAGGTGTTCTCTATCGCATCCTGCAGCTCTTCCTTAAGGAGCATGTTCTTTGCCAACTCTGCAATTGCGTGCTGCCTTTTTAGTATAGCCTCTTTGCTGACGAGAGGAGCAAGCATCCATTTCCTCAGCAGCCTGGAGCCCATAGGAGTCTTTGTCCTGTCGAGCACAGAGAGAAGAGTGCCTCTCTTTGTATTGTCTCTGATATTGGAGAGAAGCTCAAGATTCTTCTGTGTTGATGCATCAAGGACCATTGTTGTGGACTGCTGATAATATCGTATTTTCTGAATATGCTTCAATGACGCTTTTTGCGTCTCTTCCAGATATTCTATCAATGCACCTGACGCTGAAACAGCCAATTGTCGGTATGTCAGGCCAAATCCGTCAAGGGTATGGACGGTAAAGAATCCCTTGAGTGTGGAGACTGCCTGGTCAGGCCAGAAAGAGCGCTCTGAATACGTATTGATGAAGATACCGTTGTTCCGCAAGGTCTCCTGAAGGCCCTTCTCCTCTTTCAATGATTCAGGGATGATGCATTCCACTGGAGCGTATCTTGAAAGCTCGTTTGAAAGTTCCTCCTCACTCTTCACTTCTGTGGCGACAAACTCTCCGGTGCTGATATCTGAGAAAGCAAGCCCATAATGGGAGTTCTCCTTCACCAGCGCCATGACGTAATTGTTCTTTCCTGCGTCAAGGAGTGCTGATTCTGTGGCTGTTCCTGGAGTGACTATCCTGACAACACCCCTCTTTACCAGCCCTTTTGCTTTTTTGGGATCCTCCAACTGCTCGCAGATGGCAACCTTATGGCCGTTCCTGATGAGCTTTGTGAGATAGGGCTCTAATGCATGATAGGGAATGCCTGCCAGGGGTGCCTGTCTTGTCCCGGAACCTCTTTTTGTCAGGGTGATCTCCAGCACTTTTGATACTAATTTGGCATCCTCATAGAACGTCTCATAGAAATCTCCCATGCGGAAGAGCACCACACAGTCTGGATGCTGTCTCTTCACTTCCCAATACTGCCTCATGCCAGGAGTCAGGTCTGTAGCCATATGCGTTTATCCCCTCATGGAGAGGTGACAGGGGTCTCTTTATTAGTTTTGTGCTGTTTCGTGTGCTAAAAGTGGGGGATAATGTTGGTTTTCTCCTCATCCTCCTGAAAGGTACTTTTAAATACTTTGAAAACATAAAAAAAGCAGAGGTGTGTAAGTGAGATTTATTCTCGGTAAAGCTCATTTACAGTCAAGATGCAGGAGCTTCCAGTAGGGTATGCGGTCCATGAGAAAGACTTCCTCTCCCTGAAGAGGAGAGGGAAGTATAAGCGAAAAGCTCACCTCATGGAAGCTTTCTGGCTCCATTTCGACATCCTCAAGGAAAGCATCAGGATGAGCAAGAAGGACATCTGGATATCTTTAGGGGTGTTTGTGGTAGCGATTATGTTCATCGTTCTTTATGTGAAGCTGTCCTTCCTGATACAGGCGCTGAGCTGATTCTGATTAGAAGCCTGGAAATATGAGTGGTATGAGAAGTATCAGTCCAAATCCCAGAAAGCATCCCAAGGAGATAAAGGGCATGGCCGGATAGAACTTGTCTTCTTTCGCTTTGATGAACAGGATGAATAAGGCGAGAGCTGCAAACACAGGTATGAGGAGGGTGATGAAGAACATCTGCCACGTCACTGTGGGGTTCTGCTGAATCAGCCACTGGAGCACTGCACCTGCAAAGATGAGGGGAAAGCCGATGTCGCCGCCTCCGAGGATTGCTGTGCGCTGCTCTTGTGATGCAGGTTTTGTCTGCGAAGGGATAGCCTTCTTTGCTTTTTTTGAAACAGCCACTTTCAGTGCGGCTTTTGTTTCCTTTGGTCTCTTCCTCAGATAAGGGATAGTCAATCCTGCGAACAGCTTTTCGTCAGACTGGAAATTCGCCAGAGTGACCATATGCTTGCTCTGCCAGACTGCAAACGCATCATAGGCAGATATGAGAAGCAGCAGGATGATGGCGTACCACACATTCAGGATAGGGACAAAGATGGCTGCAAGGCCGCCATACACGAACAGCTCTGTCAGATTATGTATCAGGATGTTGCGCCTGAAGACCTTGAGTATGGTGAGGAACAGGGAGAGGATCGCTGCAATCCATGCAGGCATGAATGCTCCGAACGCAAAAGTCAGGCAGGCAAAGATGGAGAGGAAGAACCACACCTTCCAGAACCTGCGGAACTTGAATCTTATCAGTAGGAGCACAATGACAGTGCCGAGGATGATGGTGCCTGCTATCAGGATGATGGCCTCTTTTGGCGTGACCTGGGGCCTTTCG
>CAZTOO010000040.1:0-7493 GCA_964615215.1 uncultured Methanosarcinales archaeon | reverse complement strand
TCTTCTGCAACAGCCATATCAGCAGTCATGGCAACACCTTTCGTAGAAAAGCTCCTCATGATGCCGCCGCCGTAATAGCTGCCTGTATCCTGGTTGCTCTCAAGGAAATCCTGGAGCGCTGCTTCTGAGGCAAACTGCTTGATCTGGCCCTGAGAAGCAAGAGGGTCTGTTCCCTGAGGAGGGACAGCAATGTTGACGCATGCCGCAATGACCAATAAGGCAACAATAGCGATGAAGATTCTGGTTGTAGGCTTGTTGTTTTGTACCATACTGCACTAGAGGAACAAGGAGGTATATAAATGGTTAGCGGATGGTTAAGGTGGAGGTTAAGTGAGCGCTTATTTCTCTCCAGCCTCGTCATCATCCCCATTGAGGTCTAATGCGCAACCCTCCTCAAAGTCAGCGACTGTCTTGTCAGAATAGTGCATCGCATGATAGGGGTTGGTGATGGATGTCGCTATGTTCATGAGGTGCGCTCCCACTCTCTTGAGATATCTCAGCAGGAGCGCGGAGATGACTGCCTCCTGCTTTTTCAATGCTGAATCCTTGAGGATCTGCCTGAGCATAGGCTTCAACTCCTTGTTGATGTCCTTCCTGTACAGCCTGATAACTTCCTCTGCATCTTTCGCAGATTCTGCAGTCAATGCCTTTATGGTCAGGCCAAACTGCTGCATGATCTTCTTCTCCACGTCAAGGAGCCTTTTCGCATACTTGTCTTCCTTGTACTCTTTGGTGTAGAGTTCTCCCAATTCCAGGATGTTCTTCGTGTAGTCCCCTATCCTTTCTATATCACTGACGATGCTGGTCAGGATGAGAGCGCTGGTGACATCCTGTTTCGGATTGATGGAGAGGTGTGTCAGCACTATCTTCTTGATCTCCATCTCTGCCAGATTCAGCTTATAGTCCTTATGGTAGATATCAATCGCTGGCTTCCTGTTCTCGGCAAGCGCATCGACTGCTGCCCTGAACATGAGCTCATCCTGTTTCAGCATCTTTATCGCTGTCTCGCGCGCCTGGTCAAGCACGCTCTTGTCCTTCTTCCACAGGCTGAAAAACGAGTTTTCCATGATCATCCCCCCCTTGTCACTAAGATGAGTAAGATAGGTATGATATAAAATACTATTGCTACCCAGGCAATGCCGTAGAGCCTGTTCTTATAGCATAAGTCTCCCAGGAATTCTGCTATCCTTATAGGCACGACCTTAAGAGGATACCAGATCACTATGCCATAGATGTTGAATAACAGGTGGGCAAGAGCGACTGTCACAGCAAGAGAGCTGCCTGTGGCCATGGAGGCGAGCAGGGCAGTGACTGTCGTTCCTATATTGGCACCGAGCGTATAAGGGAATATCTGACGGAGGGTGAGGAGGCCTGCACCTACCAGAGGGATTATCAGAGAGGTGGTGACAGAGGAACTCTGGACAATCGCTGTGAAGATGATGCCGAGGGTAAATGCCCTGGAGGGGGTCTTGAACATGTAATGGTGCAGCAGGTTCTCAAACTTGTCCAGGATCATGGATTTCATGAGCTTCACCAGCAGGAACAGGGAGAAGAAGAGTATAAGCATGGAAAGGACAATCAGCGCAATTGCAGCAGCAATATCATTATGCATCATGAAGGTAATGAGGTTCCTGACAGCATCGCTGACAGGATGGATGGCATAGTCCAGAGGGCTGGTGAAGGTGATGGCATTCTTGCCTATGAACAGCTGTTCAAGGAAAAGGGCGCTCCTCTGTATAGGGTGGAACAGCATCTCCAGGGGGAAGAGCACTATGACTGCAAGGAGGTTGAAGTTGTCATGCACCACAGCTCCTGAGAATGCTCTCCTGAATTCCTCTCTGTTGGATATGTGTGCCATGCTCACCAGAAGGTTTGTCACAGAAGTGCCTATGTTCGCTCCCATGATGACAGGGATTGCTCCTTCAATGGAGAATGCGCCTCCTGCTACAAGCCCCACAGTCAGGGAGGTTGTGGTGGAGGACGATTGGATGATGCTGGTTGCCAGAATGCCTATGAGCAGCCCGACAAAAGGATTGCTTGTCGTCTGGATGAGTGTCTTGGCGAAATCACTTCCCAGGAGCTTGAAGGAAGAGCCCATGAGCCTGATGCTGACCAGGAAGAGATAGACGAGAAGCACAACAGCTGCTGATTTGAGGAACGTAGTCAATTTAGGTTTCATCAGGCTTCCTCTTATGAAAATCCCCTTACCTTAACCGGATCATACGCAAAAAAGAATTATATATAAATGTTGTGGGCAGGACAGAGAAAGAAAAATAGGAGGAACACTGCATTGCCAGGCGCTTTTGGGTGGTAAGACTTTGTGCCCAGATACAGCATTCTCCCCCCAAATTATAGTACTCTATACGCATCCAAAGTTTATAAACCTTATGGAGGAAAATCCGGAAAATTTACGGTTTTTTCTGGCATAAGCATATTAAGCGCAGAGGCATGAAAAGCACTATGAAAAAAAGGAAGGGATGCGAAACCTTTATATACATACGTCACTGACGTATGTCTTGAGAGTATGTTGCAGCCGACATACCAGGGCATGAGCATTGTCGTCAGCGATTCGGCCATGAGAGAGCTGTTCAGGCAGGGGAAGTCCGTGCACGATGTTGTCGAGATCCTTGAGCAGGGCCATGACGCCCCCAGGAAAAGAAAAAGAAACATCATCGAGAGATGGCTGGACAAAGGCAATAAGACCTTCAATGCTGTCATCGCAAAGGATTACAACGACAAAAGCCGGGAGGAATGCTGGGTGCTCATCCATTTCGGAAGATTCACGAGGAGAAGACCATGAAATGCCAGAACTGCGGTAAGAGCATGCATGCTGTAAAAGGCATGAAGTTCAACAATTATAGCATAGACGGCTGGAAGTGCCCATGCGGGGAGACCTATTATGAGCCTGAGCAGGCAAACAAGATTCTGCTGCTGAACAAGATAAAAAAAGAGGCTTTCAAGGCAAAATTAGGCAAAGTGAGGAGCAACCTCATCCTCAGGCTGCCGAAAGAGATGGAGCAGGCCCTTGGCCTTCAGAAAGGCAAGGAAGTGGTCATCACCATAGAGGGCAAAGGGCTGAAAATCATGCCTGCATGAAAGTATTGTTCTGGATTGTTAACCTATTCGTTCTTTTTCCCTACGAATCTGAAGAGTAGGCCTGGGGTTAAAGGCTTTTATCGTTCTGAGCTTTAACAACTTTAGCACCCCAACACTCCTCTAAGGAAAAAGGACAACATCAAAGAAAGAACAGGTTTATCCTCGATAGTGCGGTATTGAACGGTTCAGATTCGTAATGTTTATATAGTAGTAGGGGTGAAGCAGAGAAAGAGGAGGTATATATGATTATCGATAAGTCGAAGAAAGAGATGGGCATCCTGGGGGTGTATATCCTCAACTCTGTCGGCAGGAGGCCACAATCTGGATATGACATTCTCGCAGACATCAAAAGGAAGACCGGAAGCGAATGGGTGCCGAGCAAAGGCACCATCTATCCTTTGATCCAGAATATGGAGAAAGAAGGCGACCTCAAGGTCTCAAAGGTGGGGAAGAGATCCAAGAAGACCTATCAGCTGACGAAGGCAGGGAAGAGGTTCGTCAAGGACATCCCATTGCACCACAGCAAGATCAAGGAGAAATACCAGAAGTTCAGGAGCCTGCTGAGCGATGTGTTCGGGGAGAGCGCAGCAACCTATGGAGAGCATGTGCTGGAGATCAAGGAGATAGCATTCTCCATGGACTCCTCAAAGAAGAGCGAAGTCATAAAAGTGCTGAAAGAATGCGCCAGGAAGCTGAAGGAGATACCATGAAGAACATCATAGAGATA
Organism: uncultured Methanosarcinales archaeon; assembly: GCA_964615215.1. Classification (GTDB taxonomy): domain Archaea; phylum Nanobdellota; class Nanobdellia; order Woesearchaeales; family CAZTOO01; genus CAZTOO01. The sequence goes on along the minus strand of CAZTOO010000040.1, from coordinate 3,670 downwards.
AAGAACCTGACGAAGAAGTTCGGGAGCTTCACTGCTGTCGACAGGATGAACCTCAATATCAAGGAGGGAGAGATCTTCGGCTTTCTTGGCCCTAATGGAGCTGGGAAGACAACCACCATCAACATGCTGACCACCCTGATGCGGCCGACCACAGGCACAGCCATCATAGCAGGCCATGATGTCCTGAAAGAGGATGTGTTCGTGAGGGAAGATATAGGTGTGGTGCCCCAGCAATTCGCACTGTTCCCGGAACTGACTGCAGAGGAGAACCTGGCCTATATAGGGAAGCTCTACGGCATGAGCTCCCAGCAGATCAAGGAAAGGGCCAAGGAGCTCCTCAAGACAGTCTCATTATACGACCACAGGGAAAGATATGCAGGCATCTTCTCAGGAGGCATGAAGCAAAGGCTGTCTTTGGCTGCAGGCATCATGTCAAAGCCGAAGATACTGTTCATGGACGAGCCTACCACCGGCCTGGATCCCCAAAGCAGGATCGCCATCCGGGAGCTCACCCAGAGGCTGAACAAGGAAGGGATGACCATAGTCTATACCACCCACGACATGGAAGAGGCTGATAAGATCTGCGACAGGATCACCATCATGGACCATGGCGTCATTGTCGCTGACGGGACCTCTGAAGAGCTCAAGAGGAAAATAACTTCCATGCAGATTGTGGAGATAGAGCTTGTTGCTCCCACCCCCACCATCCTCAACGAGCTGAAGAGGCTACCGTATGTCCAGACGGTGGAGAAGACCAACAACCACATCCTGCTCACTGTCAAAGAGAAGGGCGATATCTTCCGCAAGCTGAGCGAGTTCCTGCATAAGAGAGGCCAGAAAGTGCTGGAGATCAGGTTCAAGGAACCCACATTGGAGGAAGTGTTCATCACCCTCACCAAAAAGAACGTCAGGGACAGCCTATGAAGAAAAAACAGCAGGAAATTGGACAGAGCAGGATGCTGGATTTCAAAAAAATAGCTGCCATCATGCGCAAGAACCTGATAGTCATGACACGGGACAGGACAAGGCTCATCCCTCTGGTCCTGATGCCTGTGATCATGATACTGGTGTTCGGATATATCTCCGGCAATACCCCAAAGCACATCTCTGCAGCCATCATCACCTATGACCATTCCCCTCTCTCTGAACAGATCCAGCAGGAGATCCAGAACAGCCAGGTGTTTGCTGTCAGGCATGTGGTCAGCACAGAGGGGGAAGGCAAGAAACTGCTTGACGCAGGAGAAGTCAACATCCTGATTGAGATACCACCGCACCTCCAGGAAGATATAGAGCATGGCATACAGACCAGCATCATCGTGATTGTGGATGAGTCTGATTCTTCTATAGGGATGACCTCGAAACAGACGATGAACGCCATCGTCAACAGGGTGTCGTATGCCATCAGTCTCGAGAAGATCAGGCAGCAGCAGAAGGCTGTGGGAGAGGCTGCTGCACAGCTCATGAGCAGTGCTGCCCCTCAACCTAACTTCTATGAGAGCATAGCAGCCACCACAGGGGCTGCATCCGGATATATGAAGGAATCCAGAGCAATGACTGACACGTATGCTGATTATCTCTTTGCAGCATCACCGGATCCTGTCCTTATACTTGCCAGCAGGGATAACGTCAATGTGACTTCCAACAACACCTATCTGTTCGATACGCTGGCAGCTGCAGGAACAAAAGCGACCATTGCAGTGATGCAGGCCTCTTCAGCATATGCGGGCGCTGCCCAGCACCAAACTGTGTTTGCGCAATCCCTTGCAGAGCAGGGCAGCAAACAGATACAAGAAACCTATGATCATTATGTGGAGAATGTGGTGGCTCCTGTACAGCAGATCAATGTCTTTGTGTATTCAAGAGCTGAAGAGATGATAAAGCCCTTGGTGTATGAGGAGAAGCCTGCCTACGGGACAGGCAAGAGGCCTGTGGACTTCTTAATCCCGGCAATCATCGCACTGACTATCTTCCAGGGAGCAGTCATGGGCATGGGAAGAGCTGTCGCTGGAGAGAAAAGAGAAGGCTCTCTGACCAGGGTATTCCTGACTCCCACGTCCAACACCACCATCATCTCAGGCACCTTGGGATTTTATGTCATCTTCGAGACGTTCAGGGCAGCGTTCATCATCGCTGTCGCCATGGTGCTTTTCAGCATAAAGATTGAAGGGAGCCTTGTGCTGATAGGGCTGATACTGACAGTGTATGCTGCCATCTCAACGTCCATAGGGATGATACTGTCAAGCATGGTGAAGACTGAACAGCAGTATATGGCGATGGCTATGCTGGTCGGCATGCCGACCATATTCCTGTCCGGAGCCTTCTTCCCCATCCAGGCCATGCCCAAATTCATGCAGGTGCTTGCACAGTTCCTTCCTGTCACGTACGGCGGGCAGGCATTGCGCATGGTGATGATCAAAGGCTTCAGCTTTGATATGATATTGATTCCCTTCATCATACTGCTCCTCTTTTTGATAGCGTCATTAGTGTTAGTGTTCATGGTCTATAAGAGGGATATCGAATGAACGGAGGGATTCCAATGAGAAAACAAATCATGATTGCAATCGTGGCATTGATGTTGATTATGACAGCAATGCCGGCATACGCAGCCATCAGGCCCAATGTGGTGGTGGACAGCTTTGCTGTCAGCAAAGGCACTGCTGGTGTGGGGCAGACATTTACGCTCACGCTGACACTGACGAACAAACAGCCAAATACGTGCGCTGAGAACATCCTCACCACGATCCAGGCAAACTTTCCCTTCATCATGGACGGCCTGGACAGGGTGTCTGCCAGAGACCTGTGCGGGGGAGAGAGTGCAACAGTCGATTTCCCGATGAGGATAGATCCTACTGCCACAGGAGGCTTCTATCAGATAACGGTGACCAGCAACTATGAGACCTCCACTTACATCCAGTTCTCCAGCACTGATACGCTGAATTTTTTTGTGGAAGGCAGTCCGCAGATAGTGACGAACATCGCCAGCTCAAGCCCGACAGACATCTATCCGGGAGACACTGCAACAGTAACGTTCAATGTGGAAAATGCAGGCTCCTTTGAGGCGCAATCTGCCACTGCCAGCCTGGACGCTGATGCGCCTGTCGAGGTCAAATGGGCTGCATCATTGGTCTCATTGGGAGTTCTTGAAGCGAAGCAGAGCAAGAACGCTGCATTCACTATTGAAGTGCCTAAGGACGCAGCAGCAAAGGATTATCCCATGCAGCTGACAGTCCAGTATCTGGATGAGAACCTCGAGCAGCAGACAAAAGTGTCTGATGTTATGCTGCATGTCGAGAAGAAAGCAATGTTTACTGTATCTGACGGCGCAGCAAAGCTCTATCAGAACGACAACTCCAAGAACGTGCAGCTCACGCTCAAGAACACCGGGACCGACACAGCCTACAAGATAAAGGCAAAGCTGCTTCCGCAGTTCCCGTTCTCCAGCGATGGCAGCGTACGTTATGTGGAGAAGCTGGCTCCAGGGGAGGAAGTGCCTGTGCTGCTGACGCTGAATGTGGACAAGGACGGCACACCAGGCGACTATGGCCTGGACATGCTGTTTGACTTCGAGGATGCGCAGGGAAAGAAACTCCAGGACACTGCAAAGCTGTCTTTGGCTGTGCAGAAAAAGGACTTGTTCAGAGCCATCTTCATCGACTATGCGTACGGATGG
>CAZTOO010000039.1:0-7738 GCA_964615215.1 uncultured Methanosarcinales archaeon | reverse complement strand
CAAGTTTACCCTCGGTAATGTCACTTCAGTTTTGGAATAATCTTTCAATAGTGGTGTCCTTTTTCATTAATAGAGCTCTCTTCCAAAAATGGAAAGGCTTATATAATTGTTTTTCTATTCATGGCTTATGGACAAGAATGTGCTCCTTCAGGGGCTGTTTGACAGCAAAGTGCTAGCCATGCTCAGGCTATTCTTTGATAATCCTGAGAAGCAGTACATCCTTGCTGACCTTTCCAGCCAAAGCAAGGTTTCTATGACTTCTGCCTATAGGATTGTCAATAGGTTGGTAGGGCTGAAGCTCGTACAATTGATTGCAGTGAACAAGTTCAAGCTCTACCAGCTGGCTTCTTCAGAAGAGGTGACGTTCCTTTCAGAGCTCCTGCGTTCCAACAAGGAGGCTCTCCAGTCGTTTGTGGATGAGATCAGGGAGATGTCAGGCCTGCAGAGAATCATCCTTCTGGGCAAAGAGCAGGCCAGCAAGGCTGACCTTGTCCTGATAGGCAATGAGCTGGACAGGACGAGGATAAAGAACGTCATCTCTGAAGTCAGGGATAAGTACAACTACACTATTACGTATATGGACCTGACTGAAGAGAGTTATGTCCAATTGCGCAATTTCGGCCAGTTCTCAGGAGAAAGAAAGGTGCTGTTCCAGAAAGAGCAATGACTACATCAGTTCCGGGGGACTCCTGCCCTGCTCGGTATCGATTTTTTCCTCGTCAAACTGCCTGTTCTCTTCCTCTATCCTCTTGTTGTGGCTGTCAATGTCCTGCTCGTATTTTTCCTTCTCTTTCTCGACTTTCTTAGGGAAGAGCTTCCTCTGGAACCAACCGAAGATGCCTTTGGAGTAACGCACGCCTCCCTCTATGACCCTCGGCTTGTTCATGTAGAACATGAGATGGACTATCCTGGAGCCCCAGTTTTCCATGAAGGTCACCAGCTCAATCCTGTATTTTGAAGGTAATTCCACTTCTTCGTCAGGATAGCCTACAGTGACCATGACCTGGGGCCTTCCGTAGTCAGGGATGCCTAATATGGAATTTACCAGATCTTCAGAGAAGGAGCCGATCCAGCATGCTCCCAAACCGAGGGCATGGGCTGCCAGGAGCATGTTTTCAGCTGCAGCAGCGCAGTTCTGGACGTTATAGAGCCTCTCTCCCCTGACGCCATAGAAGCGCTGGCCATGGAGGTGCTCTGCGACAATGACGATGATGGCAGGCGCATAGGCAACCCAGTTCTGGTTGGCAGCTGCTGCAAGTTTCGATATCTTATCCTTGTCGGTGACAATGACAAATCTCCAGTTCTGGAGGTTTCCTGCTGAGGGAGCCATCCTGCCTGCATTCACCAGCTCCCCAATCTTGTCCCATTCGACAGGCCGTTCCTTGTATTTCCTGATGGAGCGTCTCTTGTAGATGGCATCCATGACAGGGTTGTAGCTCTTGTCTTCCTTCTCTTCGTAGACCATTGCCACATTGTGGGTGCTGTGATTATAAAAATGTTTTGGAAACAGATGGTTCTCGTGAGTGTTTTTCTTCCTAGGCGGATCTTCTTTTTTCCTTATCTGAAGAGCAAGCCTCCTTCACTACCTTCAGTCGAGCTCTCTCCATTGAATTCCTAAGCAGTTAAAGCCTAGGGCTCCTCACACTCCTCTTCGGAAAGAGGAAAAAAGACACTACTAGTTTTTATAACACTGCTCTTTTCTTGTCATGCTATGGACTGGATAACCGTTTTAGGATTCACTGCTGCATCCCTGACTACTGCTGCTTTCTTCCCTCAGGCGCTGAAAGCCTGGAAAACAAAAAGCACGCATGACATCTCTCTCGGGATGTTCCTTCTTATGGTTGCGGGGGTATGCTGCTGGCTGGCGTATGGCATCTTCCTCAATAATTGGCCTATGATACTGGCGAATGCGGTGACTCTTGTCCTGGCTGGAAGCATCCTGCTCATGAAAGTGCTGTATAAGTGATGTTGCCTCCGGAATCAGTATTCTTATTCCACATCAAAATCAACAAGCAACGGCAGATGGTCTGAGAAGTGGAAATTCAGCACCTCATAGCGCTTTACCTTTATCTTGCTTGAGGTCAGCACATAGTCCAGCCTCCGCTTTGGGTGGCATGCAGGCTGGGTGAGTGTCCTTGACTGTGGGCTCATGTGGAACCTATGCTGGAGGTGGGTGTTGTTCAGTAAATACTCTATCTCCTGCTCGCCTCTGAACGTGTTGAAGTCGCCCATGACTATACAGGGATTCTTGACGTTGTTGACGATATTCGCCAGCTCTTTGATCTGCTTTGCCCTTGCCTTTTTCCTCAGGGAGAGATGGGCAAGAAGCAGCGTGACTTTCTTGGGAAGCTCTACAGTAGTCTCTATGATGACTCTCTTTGTCCCTTCATGGAAGATGTGGTAGCGTATGTCAGTCAGGCTCTGTTTTGCGATGATGGCATTGCCCTGCTTCTTCAGGATGGGGACATGGTGGAACAATCGCAACCATCCCTGAAGAGGGTATTTGATGATCTCGACAAAGTCTTTCATACCCAATCCTTCCTCAAAGAAAACAACCTCGTCTTTCTTTGCCCTGAAAGAGCCTGTGTCCACCTCGACAAGGGCCAGGATGTCAGGATTCAGTCTCTTGAGCTCATGGACAATCCTCTCATCCAGATTTTTCGGAGGGAAAAAGATCTTCCAGAACTTGAAATACTCCCACCAGTGGCCTGAGATGCCTTCACAGTACTCGATATTGTAGAGGATGAGCCTTGCCATGCGGTTTTTTGTGTTGGTGTTAGTATTTAATTGTTGTTGTTGCATAAACCTTAAGAACAGCTGTTTTTTCTTCTTCTCCATGGACACGAAAATAGGTGATTGTGTTGAGGCCGACTATCTCATCATAGGCAGCGGCATCGCTGGTTTAAGGGCTGCTCTGGAACTGGGGAAGAGAGGGCATGTGGTTGCCTTGGTCACGAAAAGGAAGCTCTGTGACGGCAATACATTTTATGCGCAGGGAGGCATTGCTGCAGTGCCGTTGGTTGACGGCAAACCTTTGCAGGGAGACTCTCTTGACAGCCATATCAAAGACACTCTTGAAGCTGGAAAAGGGATCTCAGACAGAAGGGTAGTGGAGTCTTTTGCAGGGCATGCCTATAGAGACGTCATTGAGCCTCTTCTCCATTTAGGTGTGGGTTTCACGAAAGCGAAGAAAACAGCTTATTCCTACAGCCTGCATCAGGAAGGCGGCCATTCTTCTCCAAGGATATTCCATGTCGCAGATTACACAGGAAGGGCTGTGGAGGAGGCATTGATCGCTGCTGTCAGGCAGTTGAAGAATGTAAGAGTATATGAGCATCATATGGCCATCAATCTCATCACCAAAAGCAGGATTGTCAGCTCTGGGAAAGATGCCTGTCTTGGCGCTTATGTGTATGACACAGTGAATGACACTGTCCATGCTTTCTCAGCTAAAGCCACGTTCCTTGCGACAGGAGGCGCAGGTAGGGCGTATCTCTTCACGACAAATGCTGTGGTGGAGACTGGCGACGGGATTGCGATGGCCAACAGGGCAGGACTGCCCATAGCGAATATGGAATTCTTCCAGTTCCATCCTACAGTCATCTATGGTTATGATAAGGAAGGACAGAGCTTTCTCCTGACTGAAGCGCTGCGCGGCAGGAATGTGGGAGGTATCCTTACTCTTTCAAAAGATTCCACAGATGATTTTGTGAGAGCATATGACAAAAGAGGAAGTTCAGCGACAAGAGATGTCGTTGCGCAGGCGATTGACGCAGAGATGAAAAAAAGAGGTTTGGACCACGTCTGGCTGAATGTCACTTCATCTGTTACAGGAAAATCTCCTGAAGAGATAAGAGAAGGGTTTCCAGACATCTATGCGAAATGCAAAGAAGTGCTGGGGATTGATATCGCCCAGCAGCCTATACCGACAGTCCCTGCTGCACATTATACCATAGGCGGTGTGTTGGTAGGTATGTATGGCGAGACTGAATTGCCAGGTTTGTATGCTATAGGGGAAGTCTCCTGTACCGGATTGCATGGAGCCAATCGCCTGGCGAGCAATTCTTTGCCTGAAGCTGCGCTGTTCGGAAAGTTGGCAGTGCAGCATGCGTTGAATTCTTCTTACTCTTCTCCCGGAGCGCTTCCTGCATGGGAGATAGGGAATGCGGTGAAAAGCAGCGATGAGGTGAGGGTAGCGCATAACTGGGATGAAGTCAGGCGTATCATGTGGCATCTGGTGGGCATCGTGAGGACAGGTGATAGATTGGAGATGGCGAAACGCAGGTTAGAGCTCATCAAGAAAGAGACGTTCGACTACTATTGGAATTACCATATCAGCCGGGATCTATTAGAGTTAAGAAATATTGCCGATGTCGCTTCCCTCATTGTGGATTCAGCGCTCTCGCGCAAGGAAAGCAGAGGAGGACATTTCAGGCAGGATTACCCACATGAGGATAAGGCGTATGCAAGACCGAGTGTCCTTAAAACGTAGACTTTCTCCCTCCTAAACTTTTATAAATCGAGGGATACTCATCCTCTAAAAAATAGGAAGGTGGTAGTATGGAGCCATATAAGGAACGATTCATCGAACTTGCGCTTCAGAAAGGTGTGCTTAAGGTTGCGGATGCAGCCACACGAAATGACTGGACACTGAAAAGCAAACGACAATCTCCTTGGTTCTTCAATATGGGCGGTTTCAATGATGGTGCGTCCTTGAGGCAGATTGCTGAGTCCTATGCTGATGTGATCCAGGCATCAGGTCTAGACGTCGACACGCTCTATGGCATACCGGAAAAAGGTACACCTCTTATGGCGGCTGTTGCTGTCGTTCTCGCAGAGAGAGGTTCTAACCTCCCTTGGTTTTTTACCAGAAAAGATGAAAAAACATATGGAGAAGCATCTAATCTTGGTCCAAGTGACTTCGCGAAGAAGATGGTGGTTGGGAGAATCCCACAAAGCAGCCAGAGGATTGGACAGCTGGACGATGTATTTACTGCGGGAGATGCTAAGTATCAGGCAAGAGCGACTTTGCAACGGATAGGTGAGTTTGAGTATCCTTGGCTTGCGATTGCTGTCAACAGACAGGAAGTGCAGACAGACGGAAAGGATGCAGTAGAGGAATATATGAGAACTACCGGAACAGCAGTGCTTTCAGTTATTAATGCGTTGGATGTGTTGGATTATTTCGGACAACATGGGGAGATTCAGACGCCTGAAAGGACAATCACATCGGCAGATGTCGCAAGGGTTGCTACCTACCTTAAGGTGTATGGCACATCAGAAGCAAGAAAAGGAGTGGTGGATAGGTTTGGTTCTCTTGAACACCGGATTATCACGCCAGAGAGAAGTGTGATACCTGCATGCGATGTCGAGACGCTTGAAAAGTTTGAAGAGATCGTGAGAGAGACTGCAGACAATCCGAAGATAGGCGGTTACAAGATTGGTTTTGAGCTGGGCTTGGGTTATGGTTTGGCTGCTGTGGTTGATACTGCACGAAAGCATACTGACAAGCCTCTTATCTATGACCATCAGAAAGCTGCCACTGACATCCCTGATACAGGAAAGAACTTCGCACGCGTGTGCAAAAAAGCAGGTGTTGATGCAGTCATCTTTTTCCCTCAGGCAGGGCCTGAGACAGAGAGGGCATGGATATATCATGCGCTTGACCAGGGCCTGAAAGTCATCGTAGGCGGGAGAATGACGCATTCTGCGTATGCTGTCAGCGAAGGTGGTTTCATCACTGATGAAGGTGCTGAAGAGATGTACAGGATTGCTGCGAGAGCTGGAGTCACCAATTTTGTGGTGCCTGGGAACAAGCCTGAAGTGATTGCTCATATAAAAGGTCTGATTGAGAATGAAGGCGTCACACCTATCTTTTACTCGCCTGGATTTGTCGCGCAAGGCGGTGACATAACCAAGGCGGCAGAAGTAGCTGGAGATTCCTGGCATGCGATTGCGGGACGGGCCATCTATAACGCTGCTGACATCAGGGCCGCTGCTGGACAGTTGACCAGCAAGATCTGATTCTTTTTTCTTCTTTCCCTTCTTTTCCATGAAAACCTATTTAAACAAATCAACATTCTCATAGCCTATGGAATTCAAGGGGCTGGCTGAACTCTATCAGAGGCTGGAAAGCACTACGAAGAGGCTTGAGAAAGTAAGCCTTATCGCTGCATTCCTCAAGGAGGTCGATGACAGGGAATTAAGCCAGATTATCCTGCTTGTGCAGGGCAGGCTCTACCCAAGCATTGATGAGACTACCACAGGCGTCGCCTCAAAATTGGTCGCTAAAGCCATCAGCGTGAGCGCTGGCATCACTCTGGAAAAAGTAGAGGACGAATGGAAGAAGACAGGAGATTTGGGGAGCATTGCTGAACACCTCTTCAAGAACAAGAGGCAGCAAACGCTCTTTTCCGAAACATTATCCGCCCAGAAGGTCTTCTCTACCTTGAGGAAGCTCTCAGGCATGACTGGGGAAGGCGCTGTGAAGCAGAAGGTGCAGACTTTGTCTGGATTATTCTCGTCGGCAGTTTCCATTGAAGCGAAATATATTGTGCGCTTATCTCTGGAGCAGATGAGGCTTGGCGTGGGAGAGGGCATATTGAGGGATGCGATAACCTACGCTTACCTCCCGAAAGTGGTGGGCATATCGTTCAGATGCAAATCTTGCGGAACCTGGAACCTCGACGTGGAAAAGTGCATGAGCTGTGGGAAGGAGCTGGAGAACAAAGCTCTGAAAGAGATCGCGTTGTTCAAGGGAGAGAAAGTCTTGAAAGTGCTGAATGTGAAAGAATTAGAAAACAAGAATCTCTCTCCGTATGAGTTCATCCTTCCCAGCGACGAGAAGACGGCGAGGGAAGTATCGAACTACCTTTCAGAATCTGTGCAGCATGCGGTTGACAAGATCAACGACCACAGCGAAGTCGCGAGGATTGCAAAACATGAGTCGCTCAAAGGCTTGAGGACTGTGCATCTCTCCGTCGGCAGCCCTATCAAGGTCATGCTCTATCTGAAAGCGCTGAACATCAAGGATGCGTTTGAGAGAGTCGGGAAGCCGTGCGCTCTCGAGTACAAATACGACGGATTCAGGATGCAGATACACAAGAAGAAAGACAGCAAAGATGTTGCTATCTATACGAGAAGGCTGGAGAATGTGACAAGACAGTTTCCGGATGTGGTTGCTGCTGTAAAAAAGTACATCACTGCGGACTCTTATATCCTCGACGGAGAAGCAGTGGGCTATGATCCTAAGAGCTTCAAGTATATGGCATTCCAGAGCGTGAGCCAGCGCATCAGGAGAAAATATGACATCCAAAGGCTTGCAGAGAAATTTCCCGTCGAGCTGAATGTCTTTGACATCATCTACTTCAACGGCAAAGACCTGCTCAATGAGCCGTTCCATGTGAGAAGGAAGATCCTTGCAGCGATGATTGAGCCCAAGCAGGGGAAGATTCTACCATCGACAATTATGATTACCAGCAAGGAAGAGGAGGCTAACGCATTCTATCAACGAAGCCTGGATGCAGGGAATGAAGGCATCATGGCGAAGAATCTCGACGGCATCTACAAGCCCGGCGCAAGAGTGGGATATGGCGTGAAAGTCAAGCCTGTCATGGAATCTTTGGATGTTGTCATCACAGGCGCGCAATGGGGCGAAGGGAAGAGGGCGCAATGGCTCACTTCTTTTACAGTAGCCTGCACTGATGAAGAGGGCACTTTCCTGGAGTTGGGAAAAGTC
>CAZTOO010000038.1:0-7827 GCA_964615215.1 uncultured Methanosarcinales archaeon | reverse complement strand
CTCGAACATGCCCTTCTTGAGCAGGGACTGTACGGAGCACTGGAGTTCAAGGGACGCTATACCAATGATATGGCACCGCCTGAAGGGATTGCCATCTTCTATGATAACGGGAGTGTGACGCAGCCTGAGATGCAGGAGATGTTAGATGAGTTAGGAGTGATGATGAAGGGCAACATGAACTACTGCCTTGAAGACCTGGGGATGAGTTTCAAGGGTGATGTCCTAGCAACCACCATCACGTATCATGACGGGAAAGTGAAAGCAGAGGCTTTGACTAATTATAGGGTGATGATGCAGGGCTCTGAACTGTCTTTTGATACTCTTCAGACTGAAGTTGAGTTCGATTATCTGAGAATGTACAGCTTCGTGAGGATGATACTCGAGCAGGAGAAAGAGGACCCTGACTGGATACCTATGACTGACCTCATGGACAGCGGATTTGAGGTGGAGCTTATCCAGACAGAAGAAGGCCTCATCTACAGCCTGACAGACAAGAGCATCATGCTCGATGACGAAACCTATGTGTATCAGTTCGCCAACTATTTCGGTGAGGAAACATGAAAAGGATTGCGGTGTTGCTGTTGGCGGTGATGATGTGCAGCATGGTGTATGCAGAAGACTATACTGCAAATGATGTCGTGAACAATCCTGCATTACTGTCACAGAACCCTGACTTATGGAATAAGCCTGACATCATGAAAAGTTTTTTTGACAGGGCAACTCCAAGTGACGTTCAGGAGCAGATACGGAGCAATCTGGAGCAGGCGAAGACGTATTTTTCCGATTCCTCGCACCTCTACGGCAATGGGGGAGAAGCATTCCTCCAGGAGATAAGCGGGAGCACGTTTGTTTTGGATGAAGTAAGCGCAGGCACCCTCCAATGGGATGAGAGCTCCGGGACGTTATCCAATTTCGGCGGCAGTGAGAGCGGGGATAAACAGATGCTGGAGCTCAACTCTCTCCAGAGAGGTGACAGCGTGACTGCGCTGACTGACGGAGGATTCAGGGTGACCAAAAACGGAAGAAGCACATCCTATGATGTCCCGGGGGGGAGCCTTTCCTTCGACAACACTGGTGCAGTCTCATTGCCTGTGGTGAAGTTCGGCGATGAAGTGTTTGCAGTGCAGGACAGCTATAATATCCAGAGCCTGAGCATAGAGAGATACGGAGACCAATACACGATTTCCACATTCAAGAGGAAGGACGGAAAGATTGTGGATGCTGGCTATCTCATCCTCATGAGGAGATTCCCCGGAGACAACAGTGAAACGAAGCTTACCCTTTACGGAACAGTAGGTTTAGAGGAGAAAAATGGAGTGGTGACCAGGATAAAGGTGTTCGAGAATGCAGGCAGGACTGATGAATCCCAGAATTCTTATGTTGGGCTGTATAATGCCTACATCAAGGCAGTCCAGAAGGAAGCGCTGATCTATTTCAGGGAGAGCGACTTCCAGGAGAGCGAGCTTGCGACATCAGTCCTTATGAAGTACGACAAGAGTGACGGAAATATGGAGATTGTGAAGACTGCTGGACCAGACGATGGGAAAGTAAAGATCAGCAGGAAAATCATGAATTCCTATAATACTGTGTTTGTCAGGAGCGGAAGATTGGAGACGCCTCCTGCGACGGCAGCATCTGTTGTGGCTGCAACTGGACAGACAGCGTCCACAACAACATCTGTCAATCTTGAGGAAATCATAAAAAAACGCTGGGTAATGGAAATAGCAAACCAGGGCCATGGCACTTATTGTGCTGGAACTGTCGAACGGATGACTGATTTTATCATTATGGAAACTCTTGGCATAGAAAGCTTGACAGAAGCGAATGCCCTAAGGACTGATATGGGAGTCAAGGGCGAGACGTGGGACCTCAGGGACAATATCGTAAATGCAGAAGGAACATCTATCGCGGTAGATGAATGCAACAGGAATATAGACTGTGTGCTTGAGAAACTGCCGATGAACACGCCGATTATAGCAGGGATCTATTACGACGCTTCAAGGTCGAATAAAGATGGCCGCCCCTATACGCATGTAGGCTATCTCTGGAACGATAACGGCCAGGTGAAGCTCTGTCATGACTGGGGTTCCAGCACTGGATGCGTGGATGCGAAAGAGTTTTTTGCCAAACATAAGAATACATATGTCAAAGAGTTTTTAATCCCGAAGTATCAGGCTGACATGCTGTGCTGCAGCACGCTCCTGACCATGTGCTGTTAGGGCTTATTCTCTATGAGATGCACTGGACACTGGATACCTCAAATCCGAGATTTGCGTATCCATGACCAAAGCTTGCTCCGCAAGCACTGGTCACTGGACATGGTGGCGTGAGGTATATAAAGGAGAAGGGAGTATAGAGCTGTATCAGAAATTGATGTTTATGTCGGCTGCGGCTAGCGAAAACCCAGCCTTGATCTTGGGGCAGGAACCAGCTACTTGATAGTATGCTCTCCTGTCTGTTTTTCATTCCATAAACAGCCATACACACGAAAAAAGAGGTGCAGTGCGATGATTGACACATCTACAGCGACTATCGAGAGGCTTTTCTTTGAGCAGATCAAGGCTCTGTCCTTGAAGAGGTGATTCCCATGCTGACACTCATAACCTTACCCGGAAAAGAGGATGAGTTCATAGACTATTCAGACTATGACAGGTTCCTCTCCTTCAGAAAGCACGCTCTTTCTTGAAACCATCCGATACCTCATCTATCTATCGTATGTTGATGTGTCTGCCAGGCTGTCAACATACCTTTTTCTTCTTTAACCTACTAAGAATTCAGCTATAATCCCGCCATGTATGATTGCATTTCACGCACTTGAGCATCTTGGTCTCAGGCTCGTCTGCTGCCCTTGTCTGCATCAGCCAGTAATAGGCCTTGTCATTGCCGCATTTCGGGCATTCTGCATCTGTGATAGGGAGGGTCTCATTGCCCTGTTTCTGGTCTAAAACGTCTATGTCCTTCTCCTGTTTCATGACCTCTTTCTGCTTTGCCTCCTCAGGCTTGTTATTGACGAAATTGCAGGTGCTGTTGGGGCACGCCAATATGGTCTTGCCTTTCTCTTTCTTCGGTATCAGAATGGTGCCGCACTTCGGACAAAACATCATATGCGATTACCTCACTTTTTTGGTGGGAATAAGGGGTGTTTATTAAACCTTCTGGAAAGAGAGGGGGATGGATATGTAGAGGTGGGATTTATTCTCTATAAGTAAAGGACGAATAAGAAGAGTAGTGTGGGGGTGCTGGGGCTTTTACAGCCTGGGAACTGAACGATAAAAGCCTAGGAACAAAAGCTTACTCTTCGGATAAAGCGCTGTAGGTGAATTATAGGGAGAAAGAGGGAAAAAGAAGGCATGAAGAAAGCGTCTTATCGGATGAATTTATGCTCTAAAACCATCTTTGAAGCATGCTCCGGGAGAGGGTGAGAAAGGGCATGTCGCTATGTTGTAGAAGCCTATCTTGAGCCAGCCGAAGTAAGGTATCCTGACCACAGCAACCCCCAGCACCATATCCTCTGTGATGGAGGTCTCGTCCAAGAGAGAGGTCTGGATGGAGTCCTGGTTATTGTCGCCTTTTGTCTGGAAAAGATAGGTTCCTGTGTTCTCATGGATAACCACTACCCTGTGGATGATAGGGTCTGGCTTTTTGCTCCTGAACACCAGGACATCTCCCTGCCTGATAGCCTCTGGCTTCACCCCCACCAGCACCATGATGTCCCCTTTATTGAAGCCATTGTGGAATCGGTAGCCTTCAAACTGCTCTTTGCTAATGTTGAAAGTGCTGTATTTGGCCTCGTTCTGCTGCCACCAGTCGTCAAAGGAAGAGGTGTGTTTCATGCTGTTGGACACCACTGCCACAATAGGATACTGACTGCCGAGCATGAGCCCGAGAAGCGGATAGATCACGAATTTGATGAGGATGAATGCCAGGACGAGGTTCGCGAGCCAGGAGAGCCAGGAGTCGTCATACCAGAGAAAATGCCAGAGTTTCCTCAGGTGCTTCTTCCATGAGGAAGGTGCCTGTCTTGATGCTTTTACCTGCGCCATCTTACCACGCCATGTCGAATGAATACAAACAAATAAAAAGCTATCGGATAATGCTGGCTTTATGGCATGCATCAAGTGCGGGAAGCCTGTGTTTGAAGGGAGGCTGTGCAGGGAGTGCTTCTTCCAGGAGCATGGTTTCGTCAGGAGCATCAAGGCCTTCCCTATCTATCACTGCAGGAAATGCGGTAAGCTGGGTTTCCAGGAGAACAAGGTGTTTGGCCTGAAACAGTTCCTTGAGATGTTTCCGAAGAGGCTCAAGGAAGCTATAACAGTTGAGAGGAATGCAAAGATAAAGGGCATCACTGTGAGGTATGACGAGGAGAAGCTCCAGGACATATTCTGCAAGAGCATTGCTGTGAAGGCCCTTATCTCAGGCAGGCTGGTGGAGAAGCAGAAGAAGGATGTTGAGCAGGAATATGAAATTGACATCAAGAAGCATGCCTTTGTCTGTAAGGCCTGCTCAAGGCAGAGCTCCAGGTATTTTGAAGGGATTCTACAGCTTCGGGATGTTGATGAGGAGATAGTGGAGTTCGTGAGGAAGGATATTGGGAAGAATTCCTCAAAAGGTATTGCCATCGTGGATGAGGCTGATGCGAAGAACGGGATTGACCTCTACCTGACTGACAAGAAATACATCAGGAAGATTGCGGAAACGCTCTATGAGAGATATGGCGGGGAATACAAGCTCAATGCCCAGCATTTCTCCCTCGACAAGCAGACGAGCAAGAAGATCTTCAGGCTGAACGCGCTGTTCAGGCCTTCTCCATTCAGGAAAGGGGATGTTGTCTCTTATGAAGGGGCCCTATATACGATTCTAAGCCTTTCCAAGAACAATCTGAATGCCAATAGAATACTGTTAATAAGTGAGAAGTCATTGAACCTTGACAGGCAGGAAGTGGAGAAGGTGGGAGAGGTCAAGGAGACAAGAGTGGTGAAAGTCATTCCTCATATCGAGGTCCTGCATCCTGAGACGTATGATGCTGTGGCAGTGGCGAATCCTGAGTATAAGAAAGTCAAGATGGGGGAGAAATGTACAGTGGCAGTAGTCAGAAAAGGCAGCACTGCTGAGCTCTGGCTGTGTGAATAGTTCAACATAACTTTTATAAACCGATTCCTGTTCTTGAGAAATGAAGGTGCGGTTGCATGACAGATCTCAGATGGTACATCAAAGCAGGCTTCAAAGAGAACCCGTTCAGCATAAAACCAGGCTTCTTCAACAACAAGCTGTTCGGGCTTGATATGGTGGTGAATGAGCTTGCCTATAGGATAGACTCCGGCACCATGTCTTTTCTTGAAGGCGACTTCGGGACCGGGAAGACATCAGTGCTGAAAGCAATCATCGAACGCTACAAAGGCAAGAAGCAAGTTATCTATTTCGCTGCCAACAGGATAGACAGGAAGCTGGACATCGAGGAGCTGCTGCAGGGGCGGTATGGGGCATGGGGGAGGCTATTCAACAGGAAGCCAAAGAACATGATCCTGCTGCTTGACGAATGCCAGGGACTCTCCAAAGTGAATAGTGAAAGAGTGAAAAACTACTTCGACCACAACTATATCAAAAGCGTCGTGTTCACAGGCACGAACTTCAGGAGCGTGAAGTTCCACCCAAGCATCATCTCAAGGATAGGCATCCAGGGTGTTGTCAGGATTCCTAAGCTCACCTATGACGATGCCATCCATCTGGTGAGGAACAGGATAGGGGAGTCACAACTCCTGACAGATGACATCATCAAGAGGCTGTTCATGCTCGGAGACTACAATTCCAGAAGGCTTCTTCATTTCTGCGACGCTGTGTGCAGGAATGCCGTCGAGAAGAATAGGGAGAGCGTGACACTAAAAGATCTGGAAGAAGTGCTCAAGAAAAAGCAAAGATAAGAAAAATCACAGCTCTTTCTTTATCTCAGTCAGGAGATGCTTCAGGATGACAAGCTGGTGGTGCTCCTTCCTCTTCTCTTTCAGAAGCTTCTCCGCCAGGCTCACTTCGCCGATGATGTCCTTGATCCAGTTCGCGAAGTCGTTCTTCTCTGCATTGACATGATAGTTGAAGACGTCGTCGTTCATAGTGTCGAACGCATCCACGAGATCAATCAGGCTGTAGAGCGGTGTGCCGTCGCACAGGACAAAACAGACATCAGAATTGACCTTTTTGAAAGACGGCTTCTGGAACGGATTCCTGATGGTGACTTTCGGTTTTGCTTTTGCAGGAGCTTTCGCCTTCTTTGGAGAAGCAGACGCTTTCGCCTTCTTAGCCTTGGATTTCTTTGCCATGAACTTTCACCCTCTTTTTTGACTAGATATGCGTAGAGTAAATCCCCTCACTACCTATCCATTAGTAATGAATTCTATTTAAAGCTTTGGATTATTCAGGGAGTTATTTCAGCCTGACTCCTGAGAAGGATGTTGCCACTTTTGAGGAGGTCTGGGCCTTTTCACGGACAACCTCCCTGAACAGGGGGATCTTGACAGGCAGGGCGAACTTGGTGAAGTTGGAGGAGATGATGGCCTCTCCTGTGTCCAATGAGGCTATGGCCCTGTTGTCTGAGGAGAGATCCTGGGCTGAGGATTCGATGAGTGCCTGCCTTTCCGGTGCCATCTCTATGCCTAAGATGATTTTCGTGTTGATATTCGCCAATATCTGCCTTGGAATGAGAGAGGGGAGCTGAGTGATGGCATATAAGCCTACTTTGAATTTCCTGCCTTCCCTTGCGATAGTCTCAAAGATGTTCGGGCCGTCCTCAAGGACCTCTTTTCCCAGCACCCTGGGCGCCTCTTCAAGCACTATGGAGATGACTGGCTTGTCTTTGATAGTGCCTGTCTGGGTATAGTGCTTGTACCTGCCGTAGAGCTCTGACACGATGATGCTGCCTATCAGGATTTCAGTGGCACCCGAGAAGGATGAGGTGTCAACAATCACTTTCTTGGATTTTTCAAGGTCGTTGCAGATGTCCTCGATGGTGGAAAGACCGCCGTCAAGGCAGAATGTCCCTGAACCTGAAAGTGTGTTGTTGTTCCATTCCAGGTCAAGCAAAGAGATGAGTTTCCTCTTGACTACGGCAACCGTAGCCTCATGGAAACTGACCTGCAACTGCTTGTCCATCATAATGTCTGAAATCCATGTCGCTCCGAATTCACGATAGTAAGCGAACAATGCATCACGCTGGGGCTGGGAGAATTCTACTGCGCCTGAGAAATGATGCGGTTTCAGGAGCTGGAGGTTGATTCGTAGGGTGTTGGTTCCTGAGGGTGCGTTTCTTGCTGTGTAATAGCTGATTCTCTCTTTCATAGGATGGTCTTTCAATCCCAGAGTGTTCCTGCCGTAGTATTCGTCATGCGGATCCAGCACTAAAATGCCGCAGTAGTCCTTGTCCACCGATTCATAGAGCATCACGCTTGTCAGGTTGGATTTGCCTCTGCCTGTGGTCGCTGCTACCAGCACATGGTGGGAGAACACTTTCTCCCCAGGCAGATTGACAGGCACATCCAGAAGCTTACTGCCTGAGCGCAGATTGCCTATGTAGATAGGATTGTTCGGGGTGGTGAGGAAATGCACATCCTCCTTCTTTATTTCCCTCAGAACTGAGAAATTCTTAGGGATGGTCTTTGTGGTCTTGAGTGTCTTTCCATCAATGGTGAGGAGTGTCTTCAGGAACAATAGCGTGTAGTTTCTCAGCTCTTCTTCGAATAATTCTGTATCTGACTCTGAGTGCTGCTCCAGTTTCAGGCCTGAGATCATCTCTCGGTTGAGCTGGGATATCTGAGAGGCATGGCATAAATCATACACCTG
>CAZTOO010000037.1:879-7926 GCA_964615215.1 uncultured Methanosarcinales archaeon | reverse complement strand
AAGGTCTTCTCCCCCCCGCTCAGGCTGCGTATGTCCATAAACCTCTCCGTCGAGAGTCTGACTTTTATTGAAACTCCGGACTCCTCAAGCTGCTCCGCTTCCTCAAGGTCAAGATATGCCTCGCCTTTGGTGGAGAGCGCGTTGAAGATCTTCTGGAAATGGGTGTTGACCACCTCAAAGGTCTTCATGAACAGCTCTTTCTTCCTCGATTCGATCTCGTTCATCAGCGCGATGACATCCTCTTTCTCATGACCCAGCTTGTCTTTCTTCTCCATCAGGAGGTTGTATTCCTTCTCGACGAGGTCATAGATCTCGAGAGCTCTCATGTTCACAAATCCCAAATCATCAGCCATCCTCTCGAACTCATTGATCTGTCTGGTGAGGTCCTGGATGCTCCTGTCCATCGCCAGTTTGGTTCCTTTTTTCTGGTAGCGCTCGAAATTCTCCTCATGCGCAGCCAATTCTGCTTTCAGGCCTGCGAGCTCGACGCTGTATGCCCCCAGTTTTTTCTCCAGCTCCCTGCTCTGCTCCTCCCTCAGCATGATTTTGTTCTCATCCTTCTGGATGGCCATATTCACTTTTTCCCTGCTGTCAAACAAACCCTTGAACTGTTTCCGGAATTCCTTCTCTTTCTTCTCGTTCTCTTTCAGGGCTGCCTCATTGGCCTTTATCTTCTCCCCCAGGGCCTTGATCTCGTCCTGGAACTTCTTGATGTCCTTCTGTGTCTCCTTGATGATCTTTCCTGCTTTTTCCTTCTCGGGCACCAGGACAGATGACATCTGCATCTCCGTGCTCTTCATGCCTGCCTCGTAATCTCTCATGTTCTGTTCAATCTCATCTTTCTGCTGCCCGTAGCTGTTGAGCTCTGCCAGCAGCTTGGGACTCCTGAGCTCAGTAATCTTCTCCCTCAGCTCCAGTTTTTTCTTCTTGACGCCTGATAGCTCCAGGTTTGATTCCCGTATCCTGTCGTTCAGAGCATCTATCTCCTTGTCCACTTTCTTCATATCTGCAGCAATCTCCAGCTTCTGCTTCCTGGAGATGTCCAGGTCCTCGGATTCGAGGTGCAATGCCTTCTCTGACTTGATGATTTCGCCCTCAAGCTCTGCCTTGAGATGGCGCAGCCTGTCGATGTGCTCCTCGATCTCCTTGCGCCTCTTCTCATGGACGGAGATGAGATTCTCAGTCTCTGCCACCTCTTTCTCCAGTCTCGAGAGGTTCTCAGAGAGCTCTTTCTCCTTGAAACCCTTCCCTGCGCCATGCAGCTGCACAAAGCCGCCTCGCATGGCACCGCTCAGCTCCGCGAGGTTTCCGTCGAGAGTGACCATCCTGAATTTCCCTATGCCTATCTTTCTCGCCACATCGATGTTGTCCACGACGAGAGTGTTTCCCAACACATACGAGAACACTTTTGCATAGCTCCTGTCATACTGCACAAGGTCCACTGCCTTTCCGTGCACACCCTCTGTCTTCAATGCCTCGGCCACGCCTGCATCTTCAGGAGCTGCCTTCATCTTGTTCAGCGGGAGAAAAGTGGCAACTCCCACTTTATTGCTCTTCAGATACCTCATGCATTCCGCTGCCACCTTGTCGGATTCCACCACCACGCTCTTCATGCGGTGGCCTGCAGCCACCTCGAGCGCAAGCGCATATCTGGAATTGACTGTCCCTAAGTCAGAGATAGTTCCTATGATGCCTGCAATCGTCTTTTTCTGGTCCAGGATTCTGGAGATGGCTGCATCGCCCATGGTGGCTTCCCGTATCGACATCTCCTTCACCGACAGTTTCGAGAGGCTCTCGCGCACTTTCTGCAGTGCGTTCCTTTCCTGCGTCAGTTTTGCCGCAAGCGAAGAATCTTCAGTCAGGTACTTGTTCAGTTCGGAAGTGGCTTTCTTGAATTCTGCCTTCTTCTGCTTTATCCCCGCCAGTTCATCTGCATGCTCCTTCTCGATGTCCTGCACCTTGCGTATCTTCTCGTCGATGCCCTGGAGCTGGAACTCCAGCCTGTCTTTCTCCCGTATCTTGTCCTGCATCTGCTGTCTCAGGCCTGAGAGTGCGGATTCGACTTTCTCCGCATCCTTCTCTATCTTCTCGATATCCTTCTCCAGGTCTCCGGCAACATCCATCTTGTTCTTTTCCTTGAACGCCTTGATCTTTCCCTGGAGCTGCTCGAGCATCTTCTTCTTTGCCGCAATCTCCCTCCTGTAGTCCTGCTTCTCCTTCTCCTTTTCCTTTATCTTTGCGGCAAGTTCCTCCTGCGATTCTTTCATCTGGGCTGCCCGTGCCTCACTCCTCTCTATTTCGCTCCTGCAGAACTCTATGCGCTGGCTGTTGGTGCCTATCTCCACCTTAAGGTTCTCCACCATCTTATGCAGCTCTACCTGATCCTTCTCCCCCTTGTCTTCAATCTCTTTCGCAAGAGCATCCAGCTGTTTCCTGGATTCCTCGATGCCTTTCTTCAGTTTCTCTATCTCAGCAAGATAGTCCTTCAGCTTCTTGTCGTTCTCCAGCACGCTCTTGTCGTGCTTGTGCATCGCCTCTTTCGTGCTCTCTATCTTATAGTGCAGGAATGTCGCTTTGTTGGTGTCGATCTGGTCCTGGAGGTGCTTTGCCTTCTGGGCATGGTCCCTGTCCTTCTTGAGATCCTTGAGATAGGTGCCTCTTTCAGTCAGGATGATAGAGGCTTCCTCCAGCTTCTTCTCGACTTTCTCCAGCTCGTTCAATGCCTTTACCTTCTTCTCCTCATAGATGCCTATGCCTGCTATTTCTTCTATGATCTGCCGCCTGTCATTGGTGGACATCTCTACTAGAGAAGTGATGTCGCCCTGCAGGATGATGTTATAGCCGTCAGGATTGATGTTTGCCCTGCTCAGAAGGTCCAGCACTTGCTGGCGCGTCATGGTCTTGTCGTTGATCTTATAGACGCTGTTTCCGCTGTTTCTGATGATGCGCGTGACTTTGACAGTGTCTCCCTCTATATTGAAGGTCTTGTCCTTATTGTCGAAGAATATGCTTACACTGCCCTCCTTGGCAGGCTGCTTTGTCTTTCCTCCATTGTAGATGAGGTTGGCGCTTTTTTCTGCTCTCAGACCTTTTGCCCCTGCTTTCCCCAGCACAAAACAGAACGCATCCAGCACATTGCTCTTGCCTGAGCCATTGGGGCCTAGAATGACATTGAACTTCTCTCCGAAGACAAGCTCGCTGTGCTTGCCGAAGCTCTTAAAACCCTTGGCTACTAATTTCAGGACTCGAGTCAAAAACTACACCTACCGTGCTCTAAACCTTCTCTAAACCTAGGTTCTTTTACTCTAAAAAGAGAGTATAGTACTATTTAAAGGTTGTGGAAAGGCACGAGAGGTTCCCTTGGCTGTGTTTTGCTTATAGTTACCTTTCTTAGAATAGTGTTGGGACCTTAGGCTGTTACGGCTTGGAGAAGCAGGTGTTTAAGGCCTTTGTCCCCAGGCCTAGCCTTCTTATTCGTCAGAAAGGCAAAGAAAAGGGCCTATACAAAAATACACATACCACCTACATCCCTACCAAAAGATTTAAATAAACCCCTTATCTCAATAATCGATATTCTTTAAGACGGGAAGAAGGGATGGATAGAGCATGGAAAAACTGAGCCAGTACATCAAGAGAGAGCTTATCCATTACATCAAGCAGGAGATGGAGAAGGGCCAGCCTATAGAAAAGATAAAGAAGATACTTCTTGACAGCGGCCATCACCGGGATATGATAGAAGAGGTCATCGAGGACCTGAAGAAGCACAATTTCGACGTGGAGAAGGCAGCCTCAGAGAAACTGAGGGCAGAGCATCTGAAAGAGCACCTCTACCATGACGTCAAGGTCATGATCAGCGACTATATCAAGGCACAATTGCGCTTGGGCCATAAGATGGATGACATCAAGGCACACATAGCCCGTTCCGGGCATTCTGAGAAGCTCATTGAGGACGCCATTGACCATATGCTCAAGACACACAAGATAGAGCCCAGGGCAGTGAAGAAAGACACAAGGATGGCATACCACATCGAGAAACAGCTGCATCGCTACATCCGCTCGGCATTAGAGAAAGGCTATTCCCTTGATCACATAAAGAGAGAGCTCATAGAGCACAACAAGAACATCATAGACAGGTCTATCTCTTCATTGAAGAAAGCCAGTTTCAATACAGACAAAGCTCTCCAGGAGAATACCAGGAACAGCCAGAACGAATCACCCTTATATATCGCAGCAAAGCATGAAGTCATAAAGTATATAGCAGCAGAGCTCAATGCAGGCTATAAGCTGGAGAAGATAGAAAGCTTCCTCCATGACCATTTCAAGGAGCTTATCCATGGGGGTGTTGCAGCGACCATGCACGACTACCAACGCTCGAAAAAGAAGAACTATGCGTTCTATGCAGGGTTCTGTTTCGGCAGCTTCTTTATCCTTGCTGCGCTGTTGAGCGCCATGGTGGATGTATCCTTCCCCATCATACTGCTGACGTTCCTTCCGACGCTGCTGTCATTGATATACCTGGTGGCTACCATCGACCATGTCAAGAACCTCATGGCATTATGGTTCTTTCCGGTAGCGGTGACTGTATTGTTCTACATAGGAGGCAAGACCAGCTTCCTGCTGTTCCTGAAGAGCGCGCAGATGGAGATGCTCGCAGGCATCAACCTGTTTGTGAGCCTGGTGTATTATGCAATCCTCATCTATCACGAGAAGCCAAGGACATACAAGATGTCCGAGAAGGGATGACGCTGCATGGCAAAAGAAATCCCCAAGAAAAGGATGCTGATCGTCGGCAACTGGAAGATGAACAAGACCAATGAAGAGGCCAGAGGCTTGGTGTCGGCGATTATCGCAGAGACCGACGGGGCGCATGCAGAAGTGGTGGTATGCCCTCCTTTCACAGCATTATCCACAGCCCATGCCTATATCAAGCCAACCCGCATCATCCTTGGCGCGCAGGATGTCAACAACATGGAAGACGGCGCATTCACCGGCGAGGTCTCTGCCAGGATGCTGAAAGAGGCTGGCTGCGTCTATGTCATCCTGGGCCATTCTGAGAGAAGGCAGTATTACCTTGAGGACAATGCGCTGGTGAATGACAAGATACGGGCATGCTTCAAGCACGGATTGATACCTATTGTATGCGTAGGAGAGAGCCTTGCTGAGAGGGAGGCAGAGCTGCATTTCAGGAAGGTAGAGAGCCAGATAGACGAGTGCTTTGATAAGGTGCCTGCTCATGTGGCAAGGAAGATCATTGTGGCATATGAGCCTGTGTGGGCTATCGGCACTGGAAAGAACGCTGCCCCTGCCCAGGTCGAGGAGATGCATAAGGAGATACGGAAGATGCTGGAAGAGAAGTACGATTTGCAGACAGCACGGCACATGCGCATCCTCTATGGCGGTTCTGTCAATCACCAGAACGCGAAAGAGATACTTGCTATGCATAATGTTGACGGTGCTTTAGTCGGGGGAGCTTCTCTCAGCGCTATAGACTTCGGCAAAATCGTGAAGAGCTGCAAGTAGGAGTTCTTAGAGTAAAGTTTATAATAGAGAGGGTAGTCTCTCATTCTGTATGTACCATAAAGTAAAAGCCTATGTCGATGCCTCTTTCAAAGGCAAGCATATCCAGCATTTCGACAGGACTGTTCATTGGCTGAAGAAGCTAAGGCCTGACGCAGATGATGCCTTATTGATTGCTGCTTATGCGCATGACATTGAACGTTCCTTTAGAATCCCTGAAAAGAAAGATGCGTATCACAAGAGTAAAGAAGGGTTCAGGGATAAAGAGATGCTAGGCCATCATCAAGAGAAGGGAGCGGAGATCATAGGTGAATTTCTGAAAGCAGAAGGTGTCGATGAGGCCACGATAAGGCGTGTCAAGCATCTGGTGTCTTCCCACGAAGTCGGAGGAGACAAAGACCAGAACCTGCTCAAAGACTGCGACAGCATCAGTTTCTTCGAGACCAACGCTGAAAGGTTTGTGAAGGAATACGCACCCAGAATGGGGAAAGAGAAAGTCAAGGCGAAATTCGACTGGATGTTTGAGAGGATCACATCACCTGAGGCGAAAGCGATTGCAAGACCATTCTATGAGAGATGGCTCCATGAGTTAGAGAAGATCATGCCTTAGACGTTCTGTTACCAGTACCAGATGTTCCTCATGATAAGGAAGAACACCACCACGAACACGCACAACAGGAAGAACACCAGAAGGAATATCCAGTCGTCTCTGGTGTTCAATTTCTTCTTGTCGAGCATGCGGTAAAGGGAAGTGATTAACATCTGTCCCATGATGCTCAGGAAGATGCCTAAAAGAAGGCCTCCTAAGAAGAAGGAAGATGCATAATTCCAGCCTGAGATGCTGTACATAGAACCGATTAAAGGATGGAAATATTTAAGGCTTATGGAACTTTCACATAGAACTTCTGTTTCGTGCCGTAGGGTTCCTCAATGCTGGTGCCCTGAGCCACTGACTTCACCACCACATCAAACACATAGGTCCCTGAGGCTGCTTTAGGAGGCACAGTAATGCCTACAATCTGCGTGCTCTTGTCGTTTGGTTTCATAGCGGAGACAGTGATCACCATGGCATGCAGGGCTGGTTTGGGTTCTCCCAAAGCCTGCACCATCTCATCGACCGGATAGAACGTGTCCGAACAGGAGCCAGGAGTGTCTGTCGTCATGGGAGCCTTTCCTCCATCGCATCTCGCAGGCTCGTTTGTCGTCTTGTAGAAGAATTCCGAGAACGTCACATAGACCTTGAAGGTGGTGGCATCGGCAGGCAGCGTATTGAACACACCCACTCCGAACTTATCGAACTTGTTCCTCGGTATGTCTTTCTTGTTGATAGGTATGGCAACCTTCTGGCCTGAATCCAGAGCCCTCTGTATCTCAATCTCAGTCTGCGAGTCCAGGCTTGCCTGGAGGTCATTCGCCTTGGTGAACAGCTTTGCAGCAAACGCCAGGCCGATGGCCAGCGCAGCAATAGAGAGTATGAGAATGACTACATAACTGACTTGAAGCTCAAGACCTTTCTTCGACCTCATCATG
>CAZTOO010000037.1:0-869 GCA_964615215.1 uncultured Methanosarcinales archaeon | reverse complement strand
CGCGGGGACGTGGAGACCGGTTTCAAGGAAGCCGACCTCATCATGGAAAACACCGAAAAAAAGAAACTTATTTGGAGATTTCGTATTCCTGCACGATGATCCAGCAGAATATCGCAACTACGATGATGCCGCCGATAATCCAGGACACTCCCTGCCAGGTGTCTCCTCTCACGATATTGAAGAGGCCGAAAAACATGATGCCTACACCTAACCAGAGGAACTTGTCCAGCACGAGCTTCATGATCTCGAATTCCTGCTGCCCTGTCAGCTGCTTCTTTTGTTTTGCCATTTTAGGACACATCGAAGATTATCTGCTTTGTTATCGCGCTGGTCTGAAGCGACGACTGGAGGCATCCCTCATAATTGTATTCGTTCACTCCGCCCACATCGCTGTCTTTGGTCGGCATGGTGGAACCGCACGGATAGAATGCCAGTTCGCACACATCCTTGCCCATGAAGGTATTGCCAGTGGAGGGGGTGGTTGATGCCCTGTATTTGAAATGCCCCTGGGGGATGATGATCTGGAAATTCGCGTTCTGCCCTCCGTCAAGCTTCTGGGGTATGACAGTCACAGCAATCTTTTTTGAGGCAGCATCTGTCTCTGCCCCTGAATCCCAGTCATCATATGCCTGCACCCTCATCTGGCTGCATGTTATCTTCGGCACCCAGTAGTTCGTGCCTATGGGATTGAAGAAATTCACCTTGAGGTTGAGGTCCTTGAACCTGGAGACCTTAATCGTCTCAGAGCTCAATCCGATAGGATCCGCTGAATTGCCTGGCTTCTCAGGAGCCTCCACATCGATGACATCGGCAATCTGACCGAATTTGGTCCTGATGAACAATAAACCAACACCCAACATGGCGATGGC
>CAZTOO010000036.1:0-7965 GCA_964615215.1 uncultured Methanosarcinales archaeon | reverse complement strand
TTATACTCTCTTTTCGTCACTGTCATGCCTAGCGTTCGTGCAAAATCCTCAAGAACGTGATAATTCTCGCTGCTCTTTTCCTGGTAAATCTGCTGCCATGCCTGCTCTATCTCTTCATCAGTGATGCTATCGTCGTCCTCTGCTCTTTCCAGAACTTCCCATCCGTTCATGTCGCTCATCGTAAAAGGGTATTTCCGCTCTTGGTTTATAACAATTTCTAAAAAGGAGAGTTAGTTTTATATTGTGGCCATTTTTCTTTGGGTGGAGAGGCTGATACTCATGGACAAACGCACACTTGCAAACTACCAGAAGCTGTTAGGAAAAGACCTGATAGCAATCATAAAATACGAAGGCAACTATCTCTTCGTCACGAAAAACCTGGAATTCGAGACCTTGGGGATGGTGCTTGATGAAACACTCATGTTCTCCCAGCAGCAGAGGAAAATCCCGTTGTTCCTGACAGAGAAAGAGATACACGACAGCCTTGACGTCTTCCCGTTGGAATTCCTGGACATCAAGAGCCAGCATGAGATCATCCACGGCAAAGATGTCTTCAATAGCCTCACCATCAGGAAAGAGCACGTAAGGCATCAGTTGGAGTTTGAGTTCCGTTCAAAGATCATAAAACTGAGAGAAGCCTACTTCGAGACAGCAGACGTCAAACCTGGATTAATTAAACTATTGGATTCAGCCCTCGCCACTTTACGTCCGATAGCGAAAGGCCTGCTCTTCCTGAAGAACAAGGACATCCCAACAGGCCCCAAAGAGCTGTTCGACGAAGTGGACAAGGCCTATCATGTCCAATTCACGTTCTACAGCAGGATTATAGATTCCAAGAAGAGGAAACTCAAGCTCACAAAGCGGGACATGAAAGATATCATCAAGGAGATGCTTGAATTCCTTGACAGGATGTCTGAAGCAGTACAGAAGATGCAAAAATGAAAAAATACTTTCTCTTTATCCTCCTTGTCTTTCTTCTCCCCAGTGTTATTGCCCTTGAAGTCCCGCAGTTTTCGAATTATGTGAATGATTATGCGAATATCATAGATGAAAATCAG
Organism: uncultured Methanosarcinales archaeon; assembly: GCA_964615215.1. Lineage (GTDB taxonomy): Archaea > Nanobdellota > Nanobdellia > Woesearchaeales > CAZTOO01 > CAZTOO01. The sequence goes on along the minus strand of CAZTOO010000036.1, from coordinate 6,907 downwards.
GAAGCGCAATTAAACCAAGTCATCTCAGACATAGAAAAGAACACCACTGTAGAGATAGCAATCCTCACCATCCCAAGCTTAGAAGGAGAAGTCCTTGAGCAATACTCATTGAAAGTTGCTGAGACCTGGGGTGCAGGAAAGAAAGACAAAGACAATGGCCTCCTCATCCTCGTCGCCATGGAAGAGCGTCAAGTACGTCTGGAAGTCGGCTATGGCCTTGAAGGAGCAATCCCTGACATCACAGCGCGAAGGATCACAGACAACGTCATTGTCCCAGAATTCCAGAAACAGGAATATGGCAAAGGATTGCTGGATGGAATAACAGTCATCAAAGGACTGCTTGAAAACGATCCGGACACCATCTCGCACTACACTAAACCATCATTATTCTCAAAAGGCACCTATCCCTATTATGCGTATGTCATTGCAATAACCATCATCATTTTCCTCCTTCTGCTCGGCATGCTCTTCAGGAAGGCAAAAGTGTTCTTTGGCGTTGCAGCACTGCTTCCAGACATCTTCCTGCTCTTCAGTTTTTCAGTCGTGATAGCCATCATCTTTTTCTATCTCATCCTCACCATACTCCTCATGCCGAAGAAGATACCCTCGCACTGGTATCACGGCTCAGGAGGTTTCGGCAGCGGCTACAGAAACAGCAGCTTCGGCGGCTCCTTCCACGGTTTCGGAGGAGGATCTTTCGGAGGAGGTGGATTCTCAGGAAGGTTCTAGAACCATTATCCGGGTGAAGAGCGATACCTTCTGAAGTCTGGAGGTGTTTCTGCCAGACCTGCAATCGTGGGCAGTTTCAGACAATAGTTATACACCAAAGGCATATTATCTTGAAGGAATACGCGCCTCGCTTCATTCACCTGCAATCCATCATACATGTTGCCGTCAGAATCGAACGCAGGACCGCTCTGTATCCATGGCACATGGTCCCGTTTAAATACCTGATTCAGTATTTTCATATGTATATTTCCTCCTTCCCTACATATCTTCTCGAAGGAGAGCCATTTCACTTCCTCAAGGGGGTCTTTCACAGATACCAGACCGCCAAACGCCAGACCGAGCAATTCGTCCATCCTTCTGAACCCGAACTGTGCATGTTCAGACATATCATAAGGGCCTATGGAAGTGCCATACACTCCGCGAGCGAGATTCACCTGCACTATCTCACTTTTCCCTCCCTGATCGTCCATGGCATTCTTCCACTGAGCTCCGCCGGTGAGTAAGAGGCTCACTGCCGAGCTATATATCAGTCCGACATCGAAATGATAAGGTGGTGAAGAGTTGTCCCCTATCACCAATCTGAAGGAAGAAGAATCATACCAGCTGTCTTTCGGCGCATCCCGTAGGTGGACCAGCCTGACGCTTTCAGGCTTCAATACTGCAGCGACCAGTCCGCTTTCAGAACCACTCTGCCTGTCTCCAGAATATCCATTGCCGCCTTTGCTATCCTGATGCACACGACCACCAAACAATCCAGACAAACTCATAGTTACCATCCATGCCTAGCTTCTATATAAATCTTTAGAGCATAACCTTCATCGTATGCCCTTCCCAGTAATCATTATCTCATTCCTGTAACGTCTCACTTTATATAAATTTTTTGTTTTATTACTATTCAATAGTGGTGTCAGATAAGACAATCTATTCATCAATAACCTTTAAATAACTCTACCTCCTCTCTTTTTTCCGGTGTATGGTTATGGAGAAAAAAGCATCACTGGGACTCTGGATTTCTCTGGCTATCATAGGAGCAGTCGTCGTCATCATTCTTGCCCTTGTTGTTTCAGCCTACAACAGCCTGATCAGCGCGAATGAGAATGTCAACCAGGCATGGGCAGATGTGCAGACCCAGTATCAGAGAAGGGCTGACCTCATACCTAATCTTATAGAGGTGACGAAAGGCGCAAAGGACTTTGAGTTGGCAGCTATAGACAAGGTGACCACAGCAAGAGCCACTTATCTTGGAGCAGAGCAGACAGGCACAGTCCAGGAGCAGATTGAGGCAGCAAAAGGGATGGACCGTGCTTTGAATGACTTTCTGCTGGTGTTTGAGAATTACCCAGACCTCAAGGCTACAGAATCCTTCCGCGACCTGTCAGCAGCGCTGGAAGGCTCAGAGAACAGGGTAGCAGTGGCAAGGACAAGATATAATGAGGTGGTTGCCATCTATAACAAAGCAATCAAACGCTTTCCTGGAGTGATCTTTGCATCCATGTTCGGCTTCTCAGAAAGGCCGTATTTCGAGGCAACGCCTGGAGTGGAGATAGTCCCTGTTGTGGATTTCACCTAAGTAAGTAATCACTTACTAGTGGTGAAGAAAGGAAAGATTTATAAACCCTTTTTCTCTTCGTATGTCTATGAGAACAGAAATAACCTATGCATCTTCCCTGAGGGTTACCCAGTTAGAGATCAACAATGAGAAAGTGCAGAAATTTGTTGTGCTCTACACCAATGGGCTGCTTGTATCACCTACTTATGTGCTGGATGATTGGCATATGGAGGTTGTTGATGGCCATCATCGTTCACTGGGTGCGTATCTCGCAGATGAAGACCGCCAGCCAGTGTATGTCTTAGAGAAGGATGAGGATCTCAGAGCGTGTCCTCAGACCATGATAGTGAAGGATTCTAAGGGTAAATTAACGAAACTGAAAGAGATAGCAGATGCGCATAATCAGCTGGCGCAATCTTATGGGTTAGAGACCATCTTCGATTACACAGATACGGGCAGCCATACGCTTCCTGAAGACTGGCATACAAAGCCTATGATCCATGCCGTATGCCTTAATCCCACACTGGATGTGACAGGCGACCTCAAGATACCTGGAGGCAAAGGTATGAATGTCGCGAGGGAGCTCAGAAGGATATACTATGGAAAATACTGTCTCTATTCATTCAAGGGTTCCTCTGAGACAGGAGCTGATATCTCGTATTATCTGGACGAGAAGGAGATCCCTGCTTATCTACGGCCTATAGGCGGCAGGAATGTCAGGGTGCATATTGTCGGTGTGGATGCAGTGAAACGTGTCGATAGGCATAATCCAAAAGTGACTGATGAGGAAAAGCTGGACCTCGAGGAGAGGCTCTTCACAGGCATAAGTAGAAACAGGAGGAACGTCTTGGTCCTCTCAGGATCTTTGCCGAGGAATTACGACCCAAACATCTTTGCAGAGTATATAGGGCGTGCCAGAGAGATAAGGAAAAATGTCGTTACCATCGTGGATTCGTCAGACCTGAGAGTGCTTGAGCATACCCTTGCGATGACCCCTGATTTCATCAAGCCGAATCGCCAGGAATTTGAAGCTCTTCTGGGAACATCTCCTGCTACACTTGAAGACTATGCAAGACAGGGCCAGCAGTTGTTGGAGCGCGGACTGGCAAGGAATATCCTGCTCTCTCTTGATGTAGACGGTGCCATGATCATCACCAAAAAAGGGACATACTATGCAAAGAACCTTGATGTCCCGGTCGTATGCAGGGTAGGTGCTGGTGATACTGCAACAGCGCTGCTGGCTGCCTCTGTTGGCATGTCACCAGTTCAGCAGCTCCGGCGCACTATGGCAGCAGCCCAGTCGCATGTCCAGCATCCGGGAAATAAGGGTGTGCATCGCCAGGAATATCTGAAGTTCCTTCCCCATATAGAAATTACGCGCATGTAAGCTAGAACTTCGTCATCTCGTCCTTCTTCAGGCTCTTGATCCTCTCGATGAGCTTCATGTTGTTGAACACGCTCCTGTAGCCCTCAATCATCATGCCCATCTTGAAGATCCTGTAGAACATCTCCTCAGACTCTTTTTTCGGGATATGGTACCTTTCCGTGAAGCGCCTGAATTCCTCTTCCAGGGTGTCCACCTCAAGATGCACCCTCTTCTTCGCCAGCTCCACAGCCTTGTCTACCATAGCAGAAAGAAGGGATGGTAAATATATATAGCTTTCGCCCAAACCTTTTAGAAAAAGGTTTGAACTAAAACATGAGGGTTTCCCTCGCTTCGCTCGGTCAAGCCCTCTCAATTGGTTGTCTCTTCTGTTCTTGCTCCCAGAACGCTTAACAGCCCCTTACACGGAAGCTGACTCTTCATATCCGTCGTTAGAAAGATTATCTCTACAAACTATTAAGAATAAGAAACCTGCACATTACCATCCGGCATTGTCCATGACAAAGTCCTGGAAATACCTGATGAAGACTATCATGTACAGCAGGAAGACCCAGCCTGGGAAATAGATGCCTACAAAAGCCCAGCCGGTCAGCCCTATGACAGCTTTCATATACGGTTTCATTGCTTCGCACTCCGCAAAACAGAAGAGATATAAAAAACTTAAGAAGAGAACCTGTACAGATAATATCGGTTCTTCTTGCTCTCCTTGTGATGGATGTCCTTTCTCTTCCGCAATTTCTTCAGCCCGTTCGTGGCGCTGCCCCTGGAGATGCCGAGCGTGGATGATAAGTCTTCAGATGTCCACCATCTGTTCCTGTTCTCCTTCAAAAACTGAAAAATCTCGTATTGACCCATTGTATTCCCCCCATCGGTTGTTGTTGCATTCGTTGCAGCCTATCACACCTTTCCCGCCGTGGGTCAATTAATCTGTTTCATAGCAAAACAATACTTAGTACCAGCATTTCTCCTTGATCAGCACATCCCTGAAGACTATCCGTCTCAGCTGCTCGTTGGTCGCTCCTATCCTGATAGTGTAGAGTCCAGGCTTGATGTTGGCAGGCACCTCTAACCTGAAGATGCCGTTCACAACCCTGCTGGTCTTCAGTGTCCCGTAATATTCGCTCTCGTAGGCATCCCATTCGTGGACCACAGCTGACACTTTCAGGTCTTTGATCTTCTCATGGCCTGTGTTCTCAAGTGTATAATACAGCTCCACCTCATCGCCTGGCCTGATGCAGCCTTCGTTCGCCACAGCAAGCCTGTTGAAATGCATCACCACATCAGCATCATCAATGATAGGATAGCATCCGGGAAGGAAAAATGTCTGATAGGTGGCGTCGCCGTAGGAATCTGTTGCCTTGATGATGACATAGGCATCCCCCTCGGTGACGTCCCAGCTGACAAGGCCTGTAGATGGATTGATTGTCATGCCGTCTGGCTCTGCATCCAGCTCATACCATACTGCCCCTCCGTCAGGATCCACAACCTGCGCCTGATAGGAGAAATGGCTGATGTAGTCATGGCCGCTTTCGTCGCAGATATCAGTGTCGGGATGGCTTATGAATTCAGGAAGCTGGTTCTCAATCACTACGCTGTCCTCTCCATAATTGTCTGAAGTCTCATTGTTGCTGAACGCCCATGCCCTGCACACCCAGGTCTCCCCCACTGTCGTCAATGAAGCATCCACATCCTGTGTGAAGATGCCTCTGCTCATTCCCAGTTCATTGAACCACTCATACACATAGCTCACTGACGTCCCATCAGGATCCACGCTTCCTGAAGCCTCGCAGTGCAGGTTGCTGTTGTCATACGCAGGCTTCGGGGTCACTACGACAGTTGGAGTGGTAGGCTTCTCAGGTATGTCCACACATGCTCCATTGGAACACATGCTCCCTGCTCCGCAGTTGACAGGCGGATAATAAAAGAGGTTGATGCCCTGGCAGCCAAGCTCCTGGACGGTATTTGCGTCGATGCAGTAATCGTCATAGTAGGTGTCTGTGGAGACATTCAACGTAGTCAGGGTGATGGTGACAGTTCCTTGTGTGCTGATGTCGGTGCCATCACTGTCGCTGCAGCTCTGTGTCGTCACAGGAGCGCAGTATCCCTGGCCCTGCACATTCACTTCGCACTGGTAGCCAGGATTGCAGACAACGTCAGTGCTGACTAATGCATTGGTGACGCTGCATGATCTCTCACTCACCATGGAGCTTGAGGCGCATGCATCATTGATGCTCACCAGATCCCCGAGTGGGTTATTGTAGTCCACATAGCCGGCAGTATACGCATCCACGCCGCCGTCGCTGTCCATGCAGTAGCTGTCAGCAACGATAGTGGTGGAATCCTGCCCGTAAGGTCCGAAATTGCCGAGGTATTCAGCCCTGACCATGCAGGTCCATACTTCTCCGATATCTGTATTTGTATGAACAACAGTCTGGGTGGTGATGCCTGCATCAAACCCATTCTCAAGCCAGCTGTAATGATACACATACCTCGTATCAGGGTTCGTCACCTGGCAAAAAAGGTCTTCACTGTCTTGAGCAGGCTTCGGTGTCACTTCCACATCAGGCGTATGGATGGTGTTAGGATCAAACACGCATTGCCCTCCTGAACAGATATGTTCTGTCGGGCAGTTCGTCTGCTGGGAGATGGCATTGTCATTGATGTCGCAGTATGCTTCATTGATGAGATGGCTGTTCCCGACAACGCAAGTGTCAGGTATGGTCCCAGAATGGCCGCTGAGGTCAGTATAACTTACTGTCCCGAATACCAGCACGAAGAAACCTCCATCACTGTCAGAGCACTGCGCAATCCTTCCTATAGTGGTGGAATCCTCATCCTGCGAGACGAAGAGGCTGTTGTAATAGGCGCTTATCCTACAGAGATAATTGCTTCCCTGCTCAGTTTCAGAGGAAGGAAGAGTATCGCTATACACTCCTGAAGGCAATGTCCCTTGCTCCACAGGGATCCCATTCTCATACCACTGGTAGGTGTAGGTCATGCTGCTCAGTGGATTGGCTATAGTGCATAAGAGCGTGTCAGTGTCCTGTGCAGTGGGTCTTGGTGACACTGCCACATCCACCTGATAATCATCGACTTGGTCTACACATGCCCCATTCACACACAGTTCGTTGGCAGCGCATCTTACGTCCAGCTTCTGGAGCCTGTTGTCCACGCACACGAACTCCACCAGATCCCTGTTGTCAAAGGTGGCAGTCTTGCAGAATTCATATTCCTGGGTAGGATAA
>CAZTOO010000035.1:0-7995 GCA_964615215.1 uncultured Methanosarcinales archaeon | reverse complement strand
GAGAGGAATGACATGAGAATTATAATATTCCTGCTCTTCGACATGTCCGGAGATATCCCATTCCCGGCGATGGCCATCATTTCTAAGATAGCCATCTCCCACGTGAATCCCGCAGATTTCAGCCAAAGCTTCGTTCATTTCGATTTTTGTTGAATTCATATAAATTACATAAATGGAGGTTTGGATTTATAGGTAATGGAGACAAAAAAGAAGTGAAAAGCTTTAAATTGTTCACGGCAGAATGTCCTGTGACCAGTGAGAAACTCCTGATAGCATTCTACAGGCCCATATCAAAGCGCTAAGATGCAGGTGTTATATAAATCTAGCTTTAAAGAGGGAAAACCTCCGAAACGTTTATATAGGCTGGTCAGTTTTTTGAGGAATCTGGCAAGAACCAGCAAAAACGGTGAAGACATGGGAAGAATAAAGACAGCGTTGGTCAAACGAGTGACGAATGAGCTCTTTGAGCATCACAGAGAGAGATTCAAGACTGACTACAGCGAGAACAAGAAGATAGTCTCAGAATTAGTAGATATTCCGTCAAAGAAGATCAAGAACATCATCGCAGGCTACATTACACGACTAGTGAGACGTGCAGCGTAAACCGGGGGGATTTCCATGACAGAAGACATGGAAGATAGTGGGCAGCATGATGACAAGGGACTGGACAACTGCATCTACGTAGGCAACAGGAGCTTCATGAACTATGTGACTGGAGTGGTGATGCAGTTCACGACAAAAGGCGCTGATGAGGTCATCATCAAGGCCAGAGGGAAGTTCATTTCTCGCGCTGTGGATATCGCAGAAGTTGCGTTAAAACGGTTCCTGGAAGGCCAGATTGAGATCAAAGGCATAGGCATTGATTCGGAAGGATTCACCAACAAGGAAGGGAAGGCAGTCAGGGTCAGCACGATAGAGATTGTGTTGAAGAAGAGATAAAATGCTTTTTGGATTTCCCCTGCACACAGGTTCCTTTTTCTTTAGCGTAGTGTGAGGAAGCTGGGGAGTTAAAGCTCCGGAACGCTAAAGGTCCTTAAGCCCAGGCTTACTCTTCGGAAAGAAGAAAAAGACAGACAATCAGAAGAAGAAATTCACAACATCCGTTAACGAAACCATTATAAATGAAGAGGATTTTTTTCAGGGCTGTGGGACTGTAGCTCAGCCTGGGAGAGCGTTCGGCTGAAGACCGAAAGGTCGGGTGTTCAAATCCCCCCGGTCCCACCATTTTTTCATGAGAGAGGAGCAACAATGGCCTTGACTGTTTCTGAATGCCAGCAGAAAGTGAAAGAGATTGTGGAAAAGAGGGATTGGCAGTCCAATGAGCGGGACATTTTCATCCATTTGGTTGAAGAATTGGGAGAAGTCGCAAGGAATGTGCTGAGAAACAACAATTACGGCACAAAAAAGCACCAACAGAGCAACATGGAAGAAGAGATAGGAGATTTGTTCTACATGGTTCTGAAGCTTGCGAACCACCATAACATCAGGCTGGACGAGTCATTGCTCAAGACCATTCAGAAGATTGAGAAGAAGTATCCTGCAAAGCAGTAATCATTGAACATTCTTTATATATTATATTGTTTCATATCAAAAAACAGGTGAATGCCATAAAGAATGTTAAAGAGTTCATAGCAGATATCAAAACCGGTAAGCACAAGCCTAGTTTTGGCGGTCTTGATATCCTCAAATACATAGGCCCCGGACTGCTCGTCACTGTGGGCTTCATCGACCCAGGCAACTGGGCATCGAATCTCGCTGCAGGCTCTGGGTATGGGTATAGCCTTCTCTGGATGATAACCCTTGCCACCATCATGCTGATTGTCCTGCAGCATAATGTTGCGCATCTCGGGATAGCAACCGGCTTATGCCTTTCAGAAGCTACCACCAAGTATATCAAGCCTAAGTACTCAAGGCTCATTTTAGGCACTGCGATGGTCGCCTCTATAGCGACATCGCTGGCTGAGATATTGGGCGGGGCAATAGCGCTCAACATGCTGTTTGCCATCCCTGTCAAAGCAGGAGCGCTCCTTTCCACTCTTTTTGTCTTCATCATGCTCTACACGAACACCTATCGGCTGATGGAGAGATGGATCATCGCCTTTGTCTCCATCGTAGGGCTTTCCTTCGTCTATGAACTGACGTTGGTGAACATTGATTGGGGAGCAGCAGCAGTGGCATGGGTAACACCATCAATCCCTGTTGGCTCTATGCTCATCATCATGAGCGTGTTGGGTGCTGTGGTCATGCCTCACAACCTCTTCCTGCATTCTGAGATTATCCAAAGCAGGCAGTGGAACCTGAAAGATGAGGCAATCAAAAAGAGGCAGCTAAAATATGAATTTTTAGATACACTATTCTCCATGATAATAGGTTGGGCGATAAACAGCGCCATCATACTGCTTGCAGCAGCAATCTTCTTCAAGTCAGGCATCGCTGCCACAGAGCTCCAGCAGGCAAAAAGCCTTCTTGAGCCGATATTGGGGAATCATGCAGGCATAGTCTTTGCCATAGCGCTTCTCTGCGCAGGCTTGGCATCAACCATCACTTCAGGCATGGCTGCAGGGACTATCTTTGCAGGTTTTTACAGCGAACCCTATGACATCAAGGACAACCATTCAAGAACCGGAGTAGCCATCTCGCTGCTTGCTGCATGTGTCCTGATCTTTTTCATCACGAACCCGTTCAGAGGCCTGATCATCTCCCAGATGGTGCTGAGCATCCAGCTGCCTGTGACCATCTTCCTCCAGGTCTATCTCACATCCTCTGAGAAAGTGATGGGCAGATACAAGAATACGAGAACAACCAAGATAGTGCTCTATGCCATAGGAGGGATAGTCACCATATTGAACATCATGCTCTTCATGAGCTTCTTCGGCCTGGGACTCTGAAAAGGAAGAAAGAGCCTGCGCTCACACTTGTTCCTCATCATGCTCTTCAGGTATCTCAGGGACTTCGCCTCCAAGAACTTCCAATTTTCCGTATTTGCCTGTGGAAAGCTGTAACTCGCCCTGCCATTCGCTTGCATAGCCGTTGGTGATCTTGACCTTGGCGCCGTTCTGGGTCTGGTCTATCTGCTCGTTCCAGAGAGTCACTGCAACACTTCCTGACTCATCCTTGAGCTTGGCGTTGCACACCCTGCCAACTTTGCCGAACTTCTGGAATTCGCGCACATCACCTTTGTCAGAGATGGTGCCTTCAACATCAATCTTTCCCTGTCCTGGTTTGATTTCGCTTATGTTCATGGTATCACATTCCTGCCGAAAGGCAAGTAATTTAAATAGGTTTTCTTTTCAGGCAGCCATGGCAAAGGGAAAGCTTATCGTCATTGACGGTTCGGATGGAAGTGGAAAAGCCACCCAGACTGCTCTCCTGGTGAAAAGGCTGAAGAAAGCAGGGAAAAAAGTCAGGCAGATATCCTTCCCCCGCTATGGAGAGACAGCATGTTGGATGGTAGAGAGGTATCTGAACGGAAAATACGGCTCTGCTGACGAAGTGGGGCCCTACACAGCCTCTTTGTTCTATGCCCTAGACAGGTATGATGCGTCCTTCACCATAAAGAGATGGCTGGAGCAGGGCTTTATCGTCATTGCAAACCGCTATGTCTCATCAAACAAAGGGCACCAACTGACGAAGATAACTGAAAAGGCAGAGAGGGAAAAGTTCCTGAGATGGGTCGACGAAACAGAATATAGGCTATTGAACATTCCGAAAGAGGATGCTGTCATCATCCTCTATATTCCCGCAGCCATGGCCCAGAGACTGGTGGATAAGAAAGGCTACAGAGATTATATGAAAGGCAATAAAAGAGATATCCATGAGGGGAGCCTGACGCACCTGAAGAGGGCAGAACATACATACAAAGAGCTCACAAAAAGGTACAGCAACTGGCAGCTTATCGAGTGTGTGGAAAATGGCAGACTGCTGTCAAAGCAGGATATTGCAGAAAAAGTCTGGAAGACAATAAAAAGACGTTTCTGATCAGCTTGCCGGAGAAGGAGTCTTCGTTTCCTCTTCACTGGGAAGAAATTCTTCAAGAGACTTATTTTTGATGATTTCGCTGTATTTTATCATTCTCGCACCTCTGTACTCATACGCCTGTGGAGCCGAAACCTCCTGCACCTCTCACAGTGTCAGGCAGTGTGTCCACAACCTCAAATTCCGCATGTTCTACCTTGTTGAATATCATCTGTGCAATCTTCTTGCCTTTCTCTATCTTATAGTCTTCATTGCCCAGATTGATGAGGATGACACCTATCTCCCCCCTGTAGTCAGCGTCCACTGTTCCAGGGGTATTGACGATAGAAATGCCGTGTTGTAAAGCTAGGCCAGATTTTGGTCTGACCTGAGCTTCGTAACCTGGGGGGAGAGCTATGCTAATTCCTGTAGAAACAAGCTTTCTCTCCGTTGATTTCAATACGTATGATTCTGCCGCATACAGGTCCACACCAGCATCACTCTCATGAGCATAGGTGGGTATGACAGCGTCTTCTCTGAGTCTTTTGATATGCACCTTCAGCGTCATTCTTCCCACAGGCCAAAATGAAGTCGTGAAGGAAAAAGAAGAAACCTTATCACCTAAACCCCTCTCTTCCCAACGCGATAGGAAAAAGGTGATGCTACTAGTATATAAGCTCTGTTAAGAAAAGAAATATATATTCAAAATCATATGATGCAAAAATAGGATTGAGAACATACATACTGCAAAGGTGATGGTGGAACAACCACTTCAGAGATCATTTCCCCATATTCAGCAGGTTCTGCTCAGAATGCGAAAGCAATTTTCCCGTCGATGCATCAGTCCTGACATTGATGGTCTTGAAATTGCTGGTGAGGAAGGTGATATTATAGGTCGGCACATCATGCAGCACCTGGAGGATCATGATGACCTTCATGAAGCTTCCTGTATAGTTGTAGTGTTTCTGGAGCACTGCCTTGCTGCTGGTGATGACCACCGGAAAATCCACAACCACTTTATCAAGCTCAAGCTTCTTCACTGCAGTCTCTTCCTGCTTGAACACTGCATCACCGGGATTTAACATGACACTGTCCTTTTCTATGACAAAAGACGCTATCAGGTCCTTGTCAGGCTGGTAATAGCCTACGAAGATGCTGTCAATCACATCATTGTTGTACATGATGAAGAAATGGGTGAGGTAGGATTGAGGGTGCTCTTGCCTGAATTTCTGGAAGACAGGGTGCTTCTCCAGCTTTGCATGGATGATCTGCGGCTGCATAACGAGAGAGAAACTGCGTTAGGTTAAAAGCCTTTTGATTGGGATATGCTCTTTTTTTCTGGTTTTAATGTGATTTTCTTTCTGACAAATCCGAAGAGTAAGCCTCTGTTGCCTCTTCCCTTTAGCCATGGAACGCGGAGAGCTTTGGAACAAAGCTGAATAGCCCTTAAACAATGCTTACTCTTCAGAAAGTCCGTAAGAGAAAGAGAAATCAACAGGAGAGAATGAAGAAACATCAAAGCTCTATGATCATCCCGAACGGCCCCGGATTGATGCACACACACTCTCCCAAAGTGTCCTTGCGTCCGAAACATTCATGGAGATGGCCTGATATGGCGACAGCAGGCTTGGCCTTCCTGATGAAACTGCGGTAGGTCATGTTGCCGGCATGCTGGCCGTCTATGTCATCAAGCGTTGTCTTATAGGGGGGCTGGTGCGTCACGAACACGATTTTCCTGTTCTCATGCCGCTCTATCTTCTTAAGGAACAGATTCTCCAGCACTCCCTCTTCCGGATATTTCTTCTGGAAGCCACCTCCGCCATGGCCGACGAAGAGTGTGTCTTTGAGTGTGAAAGAATGCTTATGGAGGTCCATGACAGTGCTGTATTTCCTGCATTCCTTGGAGAGCTCTGATTCGAACTCATGGTTGCCTGGGATGCAAAGGAGGGGTATTTTCAGCTTTGTGGAGAGCTTATGGAACTTCTTGATGATGGCACCCAGACTGATGCCGAAGATGGTCATGTCTCCTGCATGGATGATGACATCAGGCTTCTCCTCCAAAGCCACTGATTCGACCATATGCAGGGCTTCATCATTGCCATGGGTGTCTGTGAACGCAAGTATTTTCATGGCTCGTGAGAAAAATGAGGCCTATATAAGAGTTATGGAACTCTCAGGAGGAGAGCATGCCGTATTCCTCAAGGATGATGCTGTCTATCTTCTCCAGGTCATGGCAGCTGTAGAGCCTGCCTTCCCCTATCCCCACCAGGTCTTTCGCCAGCCTTTCCCCCTCTCCGTCAAGGCTGATGCCTATGATAGAGACAGTGATGCCTGAGCTTCTTGCCGCTGAACATGCCTTGAGCGTCTCCTCCTTTGGCTTCTCCCCCGAGGTAGGGAGAGCATCTGTCAGCAGTATCAGATGCTTGGTGCCTTTGCCTGTGGAAAAAAGCTTTATGCTCTGTTCGAACAATGAAGCGAAGTTTGTCTGCTTCCGTGGTTTGATCTTTGCTATCTCCTTCACCACTGCCATGAAATCAAGGGTGGGAGAGAGAGAAACATTCACCTCGTCGTCGAACACCAGCAGCCCCACCCTATCCTTGTCCTCGATGGCTTTGTAGGCCAGCGCAATGCCTGCCTTCTTCGCCATCTTGGTCTTGTCGCCTTTCATAGAGGCTGAAGAGTCGATGGCATAGACAATCTCGATGCTGCCTTTGGACTCATGCTCGAATATCTTGATGTCGTTTTTAGAGATATCACTATGGCCTCTTCTCAATGAAGTCTTCAACGTCTTCTTCAGGGCAAAATCCTTGTATCTGTCTCCTTTCCTGTAGTTCCTTGCATCGCTTTTCTGCCCATAGACACTTGCCTTCTCGTGGAATCTCTCGCCAAGGAAACCTTCTGCGACCATATGGTCAAGCTCCTCCACATAGAGCACCAGCGAAGCAAGCACATACGCCTCCTCAAGCAGTCTGCCGTCCTGGTCAATCAGCTTCCTCTCCTTCATCTCCAGCACTTTCTTCTTGATCTTCTTCTTCAGTTCATTCTGGAATTCCGGAATCTTGGAGTTCTTCTTCAGGAACTCCGGATCATAGCCTGAAATATACTGGAGGAATGTCTTCCCGTACGTCTTTTCCGCCACCCTGTAGTCTTTGACAAGCTTCTCGTAGATAGTATCAGGTATGAGACAGTCTGTCGCTGAGGAGATGGCCTCATTCAGGAGCTTGCCGTCTTCCACTGCCTGCTTATCGTCGTCGAGAATGCTTCTGAGCAGTTTATCCTCCTGGTTCTGCTGCTTGAGAACCCCATCCAGCTGTTCTAGTTCATACTCAGAAGTGACAGAGGGCCTGTCAGGGAGCATCACCCTCATCTTTCAGCTCCTGCTGGTGCTGGCTGTACTGCAGGAATTCGTCCATCACAAAATCCTCTGCCTTTTTCAGATATTTCACAGAAGGCTTCAGCCCTATCCTGTGGGCAAGCACTGAGACGACAACGTCCTGGATATCTTTCGCTGTGACCTTTTTTCTTTTATGGAGCACTGCATGAGACTGTGCCCGTTCATAGAGACCTATGCTTGCCCTCACTCCAGGCAGTTGCTCGAGATCCTTGTTCTCCCTTAATCTTCTCACAAAGCCGATTGCTGCCTTGAATAAAGGCTCATCAAACTGGAGGAGGCTTTTCCCGTATTTCCTGACGATCTCCTCTTCCAGCGCATTTGTTTCCGGATACGTCATGTAGATGATGTCAAACCTGTCAAGGAAGACCTGGGACAGCGGCTCTGTGGAGGAATCCGCAGGATTCATCGTCGCTATCAGCACGAACTCAGAAGGCACATCGACATCATAGCTGCCTATTGTCACTTTCTTCTCTTCGAGCACCTGGAGCAGCGCATTCTGCAGCTTTTGGGGGCAGCGATTGATCTCGTCGAAGAACAGGATGCCTCCGTGCGCCTTGAAGATCTTGCCCGGGGTGAAAGCCTCTATGCTGAGAGGCCCGAATTTCAGGGCTTTGATAGGGTCAATGTCTCCTATAAGGTCCTCTGCT
>CAZTOO010000034.1:0-8051 GCA_964615215.1 uncultured Methanosarcinales archaeon | reverse complement strand
ATACGTATGGGTGCTCTCCACTTTATCTCTGTCTATCAGGAAGTTGCGCTCATAGCCGTCGATGGGGATGGTGATGTGCTGTTGAGTGAAACCCCTCACCACCAACGAATCCTCATTCTCCTGGACAGAGAAGGAATAGGAGAGGGAAGGGATGTCGAAGGGATTGCCCAGGAGCATCCTGTTCAGCTCTGAGTTGAACGCTGGCTCCAGCTCCTTGATGACGTCGGGGAAGCACTCTGCTGTCTCATTCACATAGAGGCTGAAGCCCAGATAGGAACCGCAGGCTGCTTCCTCTGTGAAGGAGAAGCCGCCGTCAAGGCCGTTCTCGTAGAGGCTGGAATAGGCTGCAAGCTTTGCTGCTGTGTCTGTATAGAACAGTGCCCTTTCACCCTCCTGATAGGCCTTGATGAGCTGGCTCTGCCTTGTACCGACGTCCAGCTTGATACGCCTTGCCTCCTGAAGCTGGTAGACGTAGAATGATGTCAGCACTATCGTGACTGTGAGGAAGAAGAGAGGAGCGAAGAAGTTCGCTTTCTTCCTTATCCTTCTTTTTTGGCGTTTCATTCTGTCAGCCTCAATAAATAGGAGACACTGTAGCAGTGGTCCCTGATGAATTGGTCTGTGATGAAATACTCCTCTCCAGACCTGGCATCATAGCAGATTCCTTCATTCGTGAAGAGGTGAGTGAAGATGGGTGTAGGCACTTTTGTCGCTGCTGATGTTGCAGCGCTTCCAACCCCTGATGCTCCCGCATTCACCACACCATACGCTCCCTTCCTCTGGCCTGCCAGCACTTTCTTGCAGGCGTCATAGTCGCACCAGTAATGGTTGTTCTCCTGGTGCGTGCCTGTGAAGCCATAGGAGCCCCAATAGACTATCTTCTTCCCCAGGCCGGGATGGTAGATGCAGGAGCCTATCCTGGACTCTACAGAGCGTGAGTGGGGATAATCTCCGTCTGTTGCAATAAAAGAGCGTGTCTGGCCTGGTGCAGGCACGATGCAGCAGGCTGTCGTGCTGTTGTTGTCCTCAGGATCGCATCCTTCCGGGTCTGTTACCAACGCTTCCTCATCAATCTCGCCGAGATAGGCAGGCCTGACACCATTCTTGAAATCTGCATCTGGGACAAAATAGTCTGTGCAGGAAACAGCATCGGCAGGCACAGGAGATATCGATGATTCCTCTTCCTCCGCATTCTCATCAGATTCGCACACCACCTTGCCTTTCTTGTCCTTCAGGGTGAAGCAGGGCTCCCCATCCACACTCCAGCAGCCTCTCCTGTCTGCATTGCAGGGGCAGTCACTGCCCCAATAGACATACACCACACCCTCAGGAGAATAGAGCTTGTCTCCTTTCTTCACGTACTGTACCATGTCCGAGAACTTCAGGTTGTTTCTTTTCTTGTCGTAGAACTGGATGAGATACACGACAGCATTCGAGCCTGAGAGTGTGGGGACTACTGCCGAAGACACTGTATCGTACTCCCCGAAGAATTCTGCTGCGCCAGAGCCTTTGCCCAGTGTTGTTTTTTCAATCCAGAGCTTGACCACGTCCTGGAAATTAGGGTTGTTGATACCCACTGAGACGAACTTCTCTTTCTGGTATTCGATGCGGATAGGGCCGAACATGCCTTCAGGGGCTGCGACAATGGCGTTATAGAGCTCTCTCTTCAGTATGGCCTCCAGCTCTGCATCATCCTCGGCAATAGCAATGAGATCTCCCATAGTCATGACCTCTCCCCTGACTTCCACCGGAGTCCTCAGAAGCGAAATCAGTTTCATATGGTCCTGGATGTCAGAGACATCAGTGACTGCCTGGCTCTTTGCAGTCAGCAACATGTCAAACAGCAGGTAGAATACCACAAGAACAAGGATAGTGAGGATGATGGTTGGCACTGCAGTGAGCGGCATCGACACATCAGCTTTCTTGTTCTTTCTCATGGTTGCACTCATTTGTTCGGTGTGATGACAGTGACATGAAGTACTGCAGGGACTGTGTTGCCTGGACTTCTTTTTATGATGGCGTAGAGGTGCTGGCGGTTGCGCAGCTCGTCCTGAAGGACCATAAGCCTGTCTCTTTTCGGCATTATGGTCTTCTCCTGCTCAGGAGTGAGAGGGCCTATGAAAGTGATGTCAGGGTCTGCTGCAAGCTCTTCCATCTCCAGCGCAATCCTCTGGTCGTATTGGTCAAATTCAAACATATCCACCTTCAAAGAGACATATTTATCATATTCTATCTTCGAATACGCCCATCTGTCCCAGAGCAGCCTTCTCCAGAAATCGTATCTTTCCGGATTGTATTCGATCGGGTCGAGGAGGTCATTGCCTGCCATGTCCCTCAGGGTGATGTTGGCCGATACCAGGCTGTTCGGATTCTGAGGATCACCGACATTGAAGAGCCTGTCCACATTCTGCCGGGTGAAGCGTTCTGCGTCTATGATGCCTGGATAGGACCTCTCTGAAAGTTCGTCGGTGTAGATGATGCCTGCAGGCGAGTAGATGAGGCGTTCCACAAAGAGATCTGCACGCAGCTGGTGGGCATCGATATTCACCCTGGACATGATAGTCATGATGTAGATGGTTGCTGTGCTGATGATGACGATATACACGAGCCAGAAGACTGACTCAAGGATGGTGTCTGTCAGCCCTTTCTTGGATGGGAAGAGTTTCATTTTCTTGTGTAAGTGTTCTGGTAATAGTTTTGATAGTATGGATTTGACTGGTAGGATGAAGGAGGCTGTTGAGGTGTCTGTCTTCTCCTCTCCAGCCTGATGTAGTACAGCAGGAGGAGGCCTAAGAGAGCGACCAGCACCAGGATGACAGCAGGATGCGCTGTGAGAGGCTTCTCAGGAAGTGTGGGAGGAGGCAGGGCTGTGCAGTCTGTATCCTCCTGGTTTTGACAGTCAGGATCGCAGACACTGTCTGCATAGGGAAGGCAGAGGGTGTCTTTCTGTTCCATGGAGCAGTCTGAAGGGCAGGTGAGATGGTTTTCGTCTCCATCACAGAGCCCGTCGCTGTTGCAGAATGACAGGGTATGGGTGAGGATCCCCTTATCCCCTTTCGAGACAGTGATTACTGCAGTTTCAGGCGAATAGGGCAGTTTCTGATAAAGGCCCTTCTCCATGAAGGTATGGGTGTCATAGAGCTTCCTCCCTTCACTGGTGAAGAGGGTGATGGTGTAGGTGCCCTGGGATGAAGGAGGGGTAGGTTTTCCGTCGAGAACTGCAACAGACGTCATTTCAGGGTTTTGCCCGGAGAGGTCTGCCTGGAGGACAAGGATGGGCTCGGAGACGACAAACGGGATGAACAGGAGTGCCAGTAGGGAGAGCATGATCATCCTTGCACCTGTCCGAAAAAGTGTTATGTTGCGCATTTCAGTTGGTCTGCCTCCGCCAGCTTTGATGGGGCGATATTGAGATAGTCAGCGACGAGTCTATCGGTGGTTGCAGATGCTGTCACTACGATGTTCTTGCTGTCCCGGATGAATAAGCGCTTTGCGGTCTCAGGGAATGTTGGATCGATGAAGACGATGAGGTCAAATGCTGCTGTGTTGATGTTCTGAGGAGCCAGGCAGTCTCTCAGCAGGATGGGAGGGACAATCTCGGCATACGCCTTCTCTTCAATCTTAGCATAATCTATGGGTGCTGCACACCCTTTCATGAGCGTGTTCTTCTTGATGCAGCTGCTGTCTTTTACAGCGTCGAGCAATGGCTTGTGGAGAGCGTCTATCTTTGCGGTGGTTGCATCATCCACCACCAATGGCACATAGAGGATGCTGAAGCCGCCTTCCGCGACCTCAAAGGTTATTTCCGCACTGCTTCCTGCCCTGTCAGGGCCTGTCACGGTCAGATTCAGGGTATGGGAGCCTTTCTCAAGAGGCGGCATGGCATAGAGCGTGCCTGGGTCAAAGGATTTGCCGTCGAGAAGCCAGGATGCCTTCAACTGCGCAGGAGGGAGTGTTGCTCCTCCTGAATCCTTCGCTTCATAGGCCAGCGGTATGTAGGCTTTTGTGATGTAGGAAGAGCCTTCCACAGGAGAAGTGATCTTGACCTCATGCACAGGCTGGAGGTCTGTGCTGCTCCTGTAATACTCATCCAGGCCGCGATAGAGCGCATAGCCCAGCTTCTGGATATTCACTGCCTCTCCTGCTTCAGTGCTCTGCGGGATGTCGATAGTCACTGCCGCTTTTGCTGCTTCAAGCAATGGGTGGATTTCGTCGGTGACGCTGGCGTCCTGGAGCAGATAGGGGGCCTTCTGGTAATTGTTGTACTGGTTCAGGAGGATGCAGCCTAACTTCCTTGATTCAGGAGAATCAGGCTTTGCAGAGACCTTAAAGGAAGAGCCCTGGTTGAGCATCCTGAAGACGATAAGGATGTCTGTCTTCGGCGTGTCTCCAGCACCTCTGAATTCCTTGATCCTGCTGTCTATGGACTTTCCTGCGAACTTCGAAGGCTCGCCGGTGACATCCATAGTATAGTAGATGTTGTCGTTCTCTGCAGACACAGTGGTTCCGCGGTGGATATTGATCTGGGAAGAGACGCTTTCCATGAGAGAGGATGCAGACTGCCTTAAGGAAGGGGAGGTCATGTCGGTGAAGTAGGCATCAAAGACAATGACTTTCCTGGAGAGCCAGCCTTCGTCATAGGTCTGGACAGACTCGCAGGTCTTCTTGGTGAAGGAGCCTGTCTCCTCGAGCAGCTCGAAGATGGTGGAAGGCTCCAATTCTGCAGAAGAGATGATAGTGCCTTCTTTGGTGTAGAGGATGCCTGATGCAGGATATGCTCCAAGACGGTAGGTGTAGCCATAGGTCGGCATGAAAGGATAGAAGCCGAACATGGCGTCATCCTCTTCCGCATAGGCGACTGCATAGGGAGGCTCCATCCTCGGCGCCAGGGTGTGCGGGAAAGGCTCTCCGTAGAGGATGCGGAGGTTGCCTGGAGCTGCAGAGATGGTGTCTATGAGCAGTGCAGTGTCTGCTGCAAGATACATCTTCGTAAAGACTTGACTCTTGGAGATGCTGACGCCCACTGCAAACAGCACCATGGCCACGATGGCAATGACTATCAGCTGCGTGAGGACATCATAGAGCTGATCCAATGCTCCCTCGCCTTTCTTTCCAAGAATCAACTTGCTTCCCCTTTTTTTCACTCCACCACCTGGACTGTTATAGACGAGAGAAAGGGTGATGCTGTTTAAAAAGCTTTTGATAAAACATGATGCAGGAGTGTGTGTGCCTGATGAAAGAGGTTGAATGAGGCGTCCTGAACGATAAAAGCCCTTAGACTCAGGCCTACTCTTCTGATTCGTCGTATAGTTAGGATGGAGCTGTTGACGATAACGAAGAAGAGTAGTGTGCGGGAAGCAAGTCAGTTATCATCAGGGAAAAAAGAGGTTAAGAGAAATATCACAAAGAAAAGGTTTTAATCAATCATACCATTTTCCCTTATCTCATTGTCTGCAAGATTCGGAGTAGAGGGGATTCCCGGGCCAGCTTTCCAGGTGCCTGGTATCTGGGTATCGACCGGCTGGGGAGGGAGGCCTGAGGAGGGAGATGGTGTTCCTGATGAGGTAGAGGATTCCTGAGGGAGAGGCCGTTCAAGCGGCAGAGGGATGATTTCAACAACACCGTATTTTCCGCTGTAGCCGAACGCAGCCTCATTGCCTTCATTAGGAGGGTAATAGGTCACCTGCATCTTCACCAAAGGCTCGAAATGGCCTTTCTCATCTGACTGATAGCCGAGATAGCCCACACTGCTTATGGTTTCTCCCTCTATGAACACTTTTCCCACACCCTTGATGGCTTTCTTGTAGCTGACCCTCTTTCCGGGCAATGTGGTGATGCATAATGAGCGGGAATTGCAGCCTGTAACGCCCTCAGGGTTGCCTGCAATGACAATCTCATTGTCCTGGAGCACGCAGTAGAATGTCTGAGTGGTGGGCATGCCGTCGAACAGCATGGACTGCACCAGACCATTAAGGCCGTTGACACAGTATTTAGCATCGAGAGAGGTGGGAGCATGGAAGATGGAATAGAGCTTTATTCCCACAAAA
The DNA here is from genome assembly GCA_964615215.1 of uncultured Methanosarcinales archaeon. Classification (GTDB taxonomy): domain Archaea; phylum Nanobdellota; class Nanobdellia; order Woesearchaeales; family CAZTOO01; genus CAZTOO01. The sequence continues at coordinate 2,004 of CAZTOO010000034.1, read as the reverse complement.
AGGAGGAGTGTGAGCACTATCGCTGCAATGATCAGGTTGCCTACCAAACCCAGCATCTGCTCGTTCGCTTTCCTGCTTCTCATAATAAGTCTCATATCGGTTGTTCTCTCTTTTATGACCCTGAGGAGTCTCCCTCTCCCCAGCTCCTGCAGCAGCATCCCTGGCCTGTGACATAATAACGCTGGCTGAGAGCGCATGTTTTCTTAAGCTCTTTGAGTTTGTCGCATTCTAGGCAACCATCTCCAGAATCTGTCGGACCCTGACCTTCTCCATAGAGACAGGTGCCTGACAATGTCCCCATGCACCACACTGCACCCTCACCTGCTTTCGTCTGGGTATCCTGGGTGTTCGTGAACCACTTGGAGAAGCCTCCAAAACCACCAGTGAAGATGATGATGAGAATCACCATGATGATGATGGCGAGTATGGCTGCTGCCAGCATACCCCAGGACATGTCTGCTCTCTTGTGTTTCAGCATGATAATGCACCTCTGCTTCTTGTATGATGATATGCTATGGTTTTCATCTATATATCTTTTCCCCTAGCCGCTGCAGGTCTGGGAAGTTTCGTCCCACGAGCACACCAGCCCGCATGCATTCTGCTGGCAGAGCTCTTTCTTGACAATCCTTGAGCAGCCCAGATTGTTTTCAGTAACGTAGATGCATGACCTGCAGTACGCATACTGCCAGCCTCCGTCCTTCTCGTCGTAGAACGGCATGCATCCGAATCCGCATGAGTCTGCAAGGCAGAGCACCTCATCGCCGTAATCGCTGCAGGAGGCTTTGCTGCAGATCTTGCAGCCCGTGAAGGAGCCTTTATTGTCCAGCAACGGAATCTTTTCAGGCTCAAGGCAGCTGTCGTAGGCCTTATCCTTGTTCAGGCAGCTGTTGTAGTACCACTGGCAGGACTCATCAACCCCACTGCACGGATTGAGCATGCAGTCCTCATAGGTGGCGTAGTCCATGCAGAAATGGATGTCCCTGCATTTCAGGAGCGTCTCTGCATCTGTTGCTTTCTCCCTTGGTTCTGGGGGAGTGAGGTAGTTCTCCAGGCCTGACTTGCCCCAAGATGTGCCTCTCAGGAAGAAGATGAAGAAGAAGATCAGGACTAAAGCGATGACGATGATGGTCACCATCGTCGGAAAATGGCTGCCGCTCTCGGGATCGGTGTCGTCCATCTGGGCTTTCTTGTTGAAACGCATGGCCATCATGTTATCATCACTGCAATAAGCTGTTCAGGAGGCGTTTCTCCAAGTAGTCTCTCGTCGAATGTCCCTGCAATTACTCCCCCGAACCTTTCAGAGCCGCCTATACCCCCTACAAACCTCCCCATATCATCTTCCACCACATCATAATAGATGCCTTCCCTTGCCTGGTTGAAGACAAACTTCTTGCTCATGTTGTAAGACTTACCATAGATGATGTAGGTTCTGTCCTCATGGACACGTTTCCAGTCCTCGTCGAAGAAGATATATACTTTCAGTTTCCCGTCTTCCCAGCGCTCGAACGCAAAGGCTTCTGGCACATTGTCGTCAGGGATGAATTCAGGCCCTATACGCAGGACTTCATTCCCGTCTACAATAGCAAGATAAGGGAAGGAATATCCAAGATAGATGCCTTGCAGAGCAAACACCTCTGTAGTATCTTTTTCAGGAATAAAGTATCTCTGGCCTTCCATAGTAAATTGGGAATAGTAGTCTGTAGCGAGAGGAACATCCACTCTGCCCGTATCCTTGACCGATTGTGCAATCCATGTGTTAGGATCGTGCGCATCGTAAGGGAGATAGTTGTAATAGGGGTTTGTGCCGTAATAAGTATAGATCAGATAAGAAAGAAGCAGGATGATACTTATGATGAAGAGAATGATGATTATGATAAAGAGTATCTTGACTTTTTTGGGTGAGGGTGATGGTTGCTGCGCTACACTGAATGTTCCGCTTGTGGTGCTATAAGAGTAGGTGTTCATACGCTCATCTCTCAATGGTGGCCATTCGGCCATTTTGTG
>CAZTOO010000033.1:0-8347 GCA_964615215.1 uncultured Methanosarcinales archaeon | reverse complement strand
TCTTGCTTATTCTGCTCTGCATTCTGGAGAGCTGTCTGGACTGCTGCTGCAACCTGCTCTTTCATGCTAGGCTGCGTATTTTCATCAGCTTTCGCTTCAATGTCCTGGAGCACCTTGTCGAGTGCTGCTGCTGCGTTGGAATTGATCTTTGCCTGTGTGCTTTCTGTGTTCAGTAGCTGCTGCTGCACTGCCTCAATGGTCTGTTCAGCCTGCACTCTCGCCTGCGTCTTCTGCTCCACACTTATCTGTGCAGCTGTCTTCACTTCAGCTTTTGTGGTCGCTGCAGTAGTTTCAGGCTTGTTTGCCGCCGCATTCCCTTTATCTGCATTTACTGGTGTGGAGGGCTGCTGCGATGCTGTTGATGGTATTCCTGTCTCTGACGGACCGGTCTCTGTCGGTTTCCCTGAAGAATCTCCGGAAACCACCCCTGCTGTGGATGCTGCCTCTGCGCTGAACGCCAACAGAGAGAACAGCATCACCATAATCATACCAATGATATAGAACTGTTTTAGTCTCATACGCTCACCTCATGATTTGCTAATGAAGAAAAAGAGGGTTATCCTATATAAAAGTATCGTGCAAAAAAGAAAGGATCAGTATTCTCCGAGCGCCCTCTGGGTGCTCTTCTTCTTTTCCTTTATGATGCCTGCTGCCTCTCTCCACGTCTCCCAGCTTTTCCTGAAGAAAGGATATTTGTTATAGTTCGTCTGGAGGAAACTCACTGTCCTGGGGTCTGAGGGATAGCCAGAGCCGAAATCCACCTTATATTTCTTCTTGAGATCTTCTATCGCCCTGTCTCTTGTCACTTTTGCCAATATGGATGCTGCTGAGACCGGAACATAATGGACATCTGCCTTGTGCTCTGCGATGATCTTGATGGCGATATCCTCCTTGAGGAAATGACGGAACTGCTGTATATACTTACGGGTGTTGTTGCTCGGGCAGTCAAGAATCAGGGTGTCGCATTTCTGCCTCTTGCAGAGCTTTGTAGTGATCATGGCTGAATGCAGCGCTTCAAGAAGATTGAGGTTCATGTCCGGGGAGTCAAGGGCTTTGTCAATCTCTTCGGAGGAGATGACAATAATCTCATAATCGGTGACGATGCTTTTGATCCTGTCGAACATCTCTTCCCTGACTGCAGGAGCTATCATCTTGCTGTCCCGTACCTGGATGTTCTTCAGGCGTTTTTCCTGCTCCAGTGTGGCAACGACTCCTGCCATCACCATAGGGCCTATCAATGGGCCTCTTCCTGCCTCGTCTATGCCGAGTATTTTCATGGTGCACCATAGAAACAGCTGACTATTAAAAGGTTTCTCCGCTAGCGTACATTCGAGAGGTCCCTGTCCTTCGGCAGGCAGAGGATGATGATCTCTTCGTCGACACAGACAGGCTCGTGCTCTGCATCCTGGCGGCAGCAGATCCTGACAGGATTGTATTCAAAGGGGTTGATGGCAAGCAGCACCTTGTGTGGAGCATTCCCGTTATAGTCCTGCCAGGCGTTGTAAGGTTCAAGGGCGTCATCCACAAGGATATTGATGACCCTGCACTCGAAGACACCTGCCCTCTCTATATGCCATTCCATCTCCTGGTAGTTGCCGAGCCTGCTGATGTTGAGGCATGATGAAGGAAGGTTCTGCCAATGGGTGGAGTCGATGATGATGTTGCTCTCCTTAAGGCCCAGTGGTGCTGAACATGCCGAGAGAATGAAGAGGAAAGTGAATACAAGGATTATGTTTCTCATAGTGATGCGAAACCATCGATAGTATAAATAGGTTTAGTGTCTCTTTGAGGAATGGTAAGGATTTTGTTGTCCTGCTGCCTTTTCTTTTCCTTACGATGAATTTTCTGAAGAGGAGCGTGGGGGAAGCAGAAGCAGTTAAACACGGGGCACCCAAAGCCGTGAGAGCCCTTAACCCCCGGCCTACTCTTCAGACAGTGTGTTGTCATAAAAGAAACAAGCTCACATAAAGAAGAAACGCCCAGAGCCGGATTTGAACCGACAAGTCCTTGCGGACAGCGAGGTTCGAGCTCGCCGCACTACCGGGTTATGCGATCTGGGCTTCATTCCTGAGAAACTGTAGGGAGAATAAAAATGCTTTGGAAAAAAGTGCTCCTGTCGGGATTTGAACCCGAGTCGCAGGATGTTTCTGACGAGAGGCAGAAACCTCACAAAACCCTGTTTTGTCGCCGCGAGAATCCCGCATGATTGACCGGACTACACTACAGGAGCATAAGCCCTTTCTTTTTGAGGTTGTTTTTAAGGTTTTCTATGCCTGGTTTCTTTCCAGAGCTTTTTTCTTTTTCGAAAACTCTGTGCAAAGGCAGTGAAGCCTGGAGACAGGAAGTGTATACTCAAAGCTATATATCATAAGACACAAAGGAATATATAGCATGAAGACGTAGTATTTCGTATACTGGGGTAGGTAGTCGCTATTCCAGTAGACGGAGTTCCAACTCCCGGGGTGCGCGGTATCAATAAGCACGACAGATATGTGGACGCCCTCTACACGAGGATAAAAGACAATTATGACATTGTCTATCTCCACTATCCGCTGTTTTCTTCAGGCAAGGCAAAAAAGAAGGTTATGGTGGGAGAGATTGACCTTGTTGCCATAAAAGATGATGAAGTGCATGTGTTCGAAGTCAAATGCTCCCATAGGATCGTGAAGGCGAAGAAGCAGCTGAAGAGGATAAAGAGAGTTCTTTCTTTTGACAACATACTGAGCCTGGAGAAGATTACGACATTCTTCTACTGCGGAGAATCCGGATTGGTGGAATTGGTATCGTAAGGAAAAATGTGTGATTTTTGGAAAGTCTGATTGTTCTTTCTTTCCCTTTCGAAGAGGAAGCTTCTGTTGCTAAAGCTTTACGGCTTGGGAACGCAGAACTTTAACTGCCCTTAGACCCCAACACTACTCTAAAGAAGATAGCGAAAGGGAAAGAAAACAAAAGAAAAAACGCCGCCGCCCAGATTTGAACTGGGATATCCTTTCGGAAACAACCTTTCATGAAAACTCCGTTTTCATGAATGTGCAACGGAGTTCCACTTTCCAGGGTTGCGCAGTACCAGGTTGTGCCACGACGGCTTTTACATATACATCCATGCCTGGTACGTGTACCAGGTTGCGTTGAAAATCGGAGATTTTCAACTGTTCCGGAAATCTTTGATTTCCGATATGCCACGACGGCTTTACCTGCTCTTTTTCCTAAGAGGTTAATAAAGGTTATTGTTGAGATGGCCTATTACTAAATATTTATAAACAAGCAATGAGAGAAGAAGGCTATGGGGGACTACGAAGCTGTCTCTTTGAGACATCCGCACGGCAGGTTTGAGGCTACGCTCTTCATCAAGCCGCAGTTTCTTGATAATAAAAAACTCCTTGAAACAGCAAATGTGATCGGAACATTCGTCGAGGAAGAGTATCTCAGCAGAGTGAGCAATTTCTCATTGAGCAGGTCTGCCATCGCAGATATCAACGGAGAGGCCTTCAAGTTCAAAGGGACGCATTATCTCCATAAGGGTGCATTGTATGCTCCTTCGACAAAACCGTATACAGGCCCTGGAACAACAAACAGCGCGTATGGAGTGGTGAACGGCCAGGTGAGGAAGATCATGCTTGACAGGCCGCTTGCACTGCCGACAGGATGGTGCCTTGCAAACAAAGCAAGGGAAGAATGCGAGAATATAGACAGGATGCGCAGCAGGGGCATTTCCTCCATCGGACTTATGGAAGCTGTCGGCTATGCAGTTGTCCATGATCAGTTCTTCTTCATGACCACTCCTGACAACGAGGAGGTGGGTTTCTCCTATGTGGGTTTCTCTGTCTTGAAGATACCGGATGTGGCTGATCAAAGGCTGGATGATATGCTTCTCTACAGGCCGAGCGACATACCGCCTTCATTCTTCAATAGCCTAGGAAGGGGAGTGAGAGAGATGCATGATGCAGGAGCCTATCACCGCTATCTGCATTCCGGCAATGTGGGTGTGGTGAAAGGAGCCCCTTACCTCTATGACCTGGACAGCGTGGTGTTTGACCACCAGTTCAATGGGAAGAGAGAAGGAAGGGCTCTGCTGGGAAGCTATGACCTCGCATGGCTCGCATATGACATCATGATGGCGCACGGCTATGGAGAATGGGATGAAGAAGAGAAGGCATATATGAAGGAGATTGAGCCTCTGAGAGAGATGTTCTCAGGATATTTCCTCAGAGAGGAAGAGCCAGCAGCCAGGAATGCTCTGAAGGAGCTCAAAGAGGAGCAGACACTCCTTGAGCAGAAGATGATAAAAAGACCAAGATACCATGCAAGAAGCATACTCTTCGCCATAGGCCAATGCGTCCTCTAGAAAAACCAAAAGACTTTTTAACAAATGCCCTTTCTTTTGCCCCATGGACGTCAAAAGAGCGCTGATTTCTGTCTCAGACAAGAGAGGCATGGTAGAGTTCGCAGCAGAGCTCCAGAAGCTGGGGTTTGAGCTCATCTCTACAGGAGGCACTGCAAAACTTCTGAAAGAGAAGAAGATCCCTGTGATGGAAGTGTCTGACTATACAGGAAGCCCTGAGATGATGGACGGCAGGGTAAAGACACTGCATCCGAAAGTGCATGGAGGCATACTTGCCATGCGGGACAACCCCAAGCACCTGCAGGAGGCTGAGATCAACAAGGTGCCGCTAATCGACATGGTAGTGGTCAACCTCTACCCATTCCAGAAAACTGTTGAGAAAGAGAATGCTGCCTTCGATGAGGCTATCGAGAATATCGACATTGGGGGCCCTACCCTGGTGAGGGCTGCTGCCAAGAACCATAAGTATGTGACTGTCATTGTGGACCCTATGGATTATAAGAGGATCATCACAGAGCTGAAGGTGAGGAAGACCATATCCGAGAGCATCAGGCAGGAATTGGCAGTGAAGGCATTCAGGCATACTGCTGACTATGACGCTGCCATCGACATATTCCTGTCAAAGAGATTGGGGAATGAGGAGAGGAGAAGGCTTTCTGTAGGAAAAGGCATGAAGCTGAGATACGGGGAGAATGCGCATCAGTCTGCTTTCTTCTTCTCAGACAGCAGCGAGGAGCCATCATTGGCGAATGCGAAAATCCTGCACGGCAAGGAGATGTCATACAACAACTATGGCGACGGGGATGCTGCGCTTGAAGCAGTCAAGGACCTTGCAGAGCATGCTGCAGTCTCTGTGATAAAGCACATGAACCCCTGCGGGCTTGCAGTCGGGAAGAGCATCTCTGAAGCTATGATAAACGCCTGGGAAGGGGACATCGTCTCTGCATTCGGCAGTGTTGTTGCTTGTTCACGCAGAGTCGATATGAAAAGTGCGCAGTTCCTGAAAGACAAATTCGTGGAAGTGCTGATTGCACCTGGCTATGATGAGGATGCCCTGGCGTTCCTGAAGGAGAAGAGCAGGAACATCAGGCTGATATCCGTGGGGGAACTGCCAAAGAAACTGCCTGAGAGGAAGCTGTATAAGAACATCTCAGGCGGCATGCTGGAGCAGACACGCGATACTGTGCTTTATGGGAAGTGGGAATGTGTGACAAAAGCAAAATTCCCGAAAGCGAAAGAAGAGCTTGCTAAATTCGGGATTGTCGCTGCAAAACACACGAAAAGCAACGCCATAGTTTTGGTGGAAAGCTACAAAGGCAGCATGAAGATGTTAGGTATGGGTGCCGGCCAGCCGAACAGGGTGGATTCATTCAGGAAATTGGCGCTGCCGAAGGCAAAGGAGAATATCGAAAGAAGGAAAGATGATGTTTCCAAAGTGCTGTCTGAGTGCGTGTTGGTTTCTGACGCATTCTTCCCGTTCCCTGACATGATCGAGGAAGCGCATGCTGCCGGTATCAAGTATATTGTCCAGCCTGGCGGGTCAGTGAATGACCCTGATGTGATTGCCGCTGCAGACAAGTACGGGATTGCGATGATCTTTATTGGCACGAGACATTTCAGGCACTGATACCTGCCCTTTCATTTAGAGGATATCTTCTCGTTCATACCTGTATTCGTTCCTTATAAGTGATTAAAAAAGAGGCAAAGGTTTATATAGTGGTTCTCATTCATTACCCCCATAAGACCGGTTAGCAAGACCATATATACCAAAAGAAACGATGTCCAAAAGAGGACATCGAGTATATGCAAAACGAATATGCCTGGGCAACGCCCAAAGGCACTATCTGTTTTCTAGCTGGTTCTTAGAGAGTAGAAAAAACGACAAGAACAACATAAGGTGTTTCGAAATGACACAACACAACAACCAGAGAGTAGCTGTATTAGTGGATGTGCAGAACATGTATTATTCTGCGAAGAATCTGCACGATATGAAAGTGAACTTCAGCAACATCCTGAAGACTGCTGTCGCAGGCAGGAGATTGGTGAGGGCGATAGCCTATGTGATAAAGGCAGATGTGAAAGACGAGCACAACTTCCATGAGGCTCTTGACAAGATAGGCTTTGAAGTCAGGAGCAAAGACCTCCAGACCTTCGTGGGAGGGGCAAAGAAAGGAGACTGGGACGTGGGCATAGCCATGGACGCCATCAGGCTCGCCAACAAGGTGGATACCATAGTGGTGGTGTCAGGCGACGGAGACTTCTATGACCTGCTGCACCACCTGAAAGCAGTGGGATGCAGGACAGAGATCATCTCATTCAGGAAGACCACCAACGCAAAGCTGCTGGAGATCGCTGACCATTATATCGACCTCGACAGGGACCACAACAGGTTCCTCATACCTCTCAAGCCCTACATGACAAGGAAGGCAGAGGGGGATGTGGGGACAAAATACAAGTTCTACAAGAGAAATGAGTTCCCTGCACGCAGGGAGAAGGAAGGCATCCCCGACGGGACTGCTCCCAAGGACGAGAGCGGCATTGTCTCTCCGGAGATCATTGCTGCAGTGATCGAGAACAAGGCGCCTGTGCAAGTGAATGGGGTGACTGCTGCGCCAAAGGCAGACAGCAAGGTGCTGCCTCCTCTGCAGCCAAAGCCCCAACAGGAGGGCAGGCCCCCGCAACATCAGCAGCACAGGGACAGGCAGCAATTCCAGGGAAGGCCAAGGCACGACAGGGGAAGAGGAAGACGCTTCGACAACAGGCCGAGGTTCTCTCAGGGTCCACCGCAAGGCCAGCAACACAGGCAGGACGGCCCTCCGAGATTCAACCGTCCAACCCCGCAGTTTCGGGGCCCTCCTGATATGCCGCACTATGCCAATATAGACGACAGCTGGGACCATCTCGACAGGGATGTGCCTGCACCTAAGCAGGAGAAGGCTCCTGAAAGGCAGCCTGAGAAGCAGCAGAAGCTTGCTGAACAGCCTGCACAGGAGAGGAAGGCTGAGAAAGCGGACAAGGCTGAAAAAGCAGAAAAGAAAGAGAAAGCTGAGAAGAAAGCTCCTGCCAAGAAGAAGCCTACCATGAAAGAGAGGCTCCAGAGCCTGGTGAAGAAAAAAGAATGAGCTTTTTTTTCTTTATTTTTATAATATTCTTCTCTTTTTTACCTATACGAGATCCTCAGCACGCACACGGTTGTTGTATCTGAACCATTCCCCTTTTTCCAGCCCGTAAAGGCTATGACATGCTCTGAGCGGAGTGTTCTCTGGTGTAAATTCAGCTACCGGATCCTTTCCTGCCTCACGAAGATGTATGGCACGCGCGAAATAGTTTGCTGGACTGTACCATCTGAGATTCTTCAGCCGGGAGAACTGTGTTTTTTCCATCAGTGTCGGGTGGGACATTGAGGCGATGACATTCATTTTTGTAGCATCGATAACCCTATCAGCGTTCCTAGTGAGAATCTGGTGGGTCAGGCAGGAGAAGAGATAGAGTATCCCTTCTCCACTTTTTGTAGTATAATCTCTCAGCTTTGAAAGACTCTTGAACGCAGTTCCATAGGTGTCGCCTATATCATCAGGGACTATGACGATTGTGCCGTCCAGATTGACCTCTTTAGGCTCTCCTCCGTGTTCAGCGAGGAACTGTACAGTGAGCGATTGAGGATCATTGGGCTTTTCCCGTTTCTTGTAGAAATAGAGACATTCCACTTCAAAAGGCAGGTATCTTTGCAGCCTCTCGACACGAAGTTTTGCACCATTATCAAGGCCGATAAGATACACTTTCCTGTCTCCGAAATCCAACTCCGTTAATGCCTGAACAAGGATATGCCCATGGATCGGTGAAGGATCAAGGCTCATCAGATGGCCATCTTCGCCGTAGGCCTTTCGATAGGACTTAAAGAGGTCCTGCGAATGGACGTCCAAGGTCATCACCATATCCACACCTGCAGCATGGAACAGCCTGGCCATCAAGTCTGCCGTATATGCTTGCCCTCCGCCCTTATCT
>CAZTOO010000032.1:5913-8464 GCA_964615215.1 uncultured Methanosarcinales archaeon | reverse complement strand
CACAATCACATTCTTCCCGAAGAAATGCAATGCTTTCGCGATATTCAGAGAAGAGGTGGTCTTGCCAGTCCCTCCTTTACCGCTGACAATAGCAATGAACTTCGTCACATAATCACCCCTTTTTAACGCGATAAAGCACTAAAACTACATAAAGCTTTTGGTAGCCTAGTGCAGCAGCCCCTTCACAAATTCCATATGCTGCTTGGCGTTCTTGTACCACTCATTGACCACATCGATGTTGACATCAAACTCTTTCTTGTCTGGAGATATAACTCTCATCGTGACATGTCTCCTGTATTCATTATGCCTGGAGAAATGTGTTGCCCTGTTCAGTTTCCTCAGCTCCATATAGAAGTCAATCATCGCGGCCAGCTCCTGGTTCTTGCCGTAGAGCTCCAGGATCTTGTCGCATTTCAGCTTATGTGACTGCGGGAGCTCTTCCAGGTAGTCCTGGCCCCGCTTATGCACGAACAGGGCAGTGAGCATTTTGTCATAGCTGGTCACCAGCCTGTCCAGCACACTTTTCAGGACATCCACAGTGCGTGTGTATTTCAGGCTGACGAAAATGAGGTGGTCAACCCTTTTCAGCTCCTCTACCGATTCATTCAAAAAGGTATTCATGGCGATTCAGCACCTTATCAATATCTTGTATAAAGATTTTTGCTTTTGTGAGGTAGCTTTTCAGGTCTCCCATACTGACAGTCTTTATCTCGTACCTGTCAGAGCAGATCACGAACGTGTCCTTTTTGGAGAATTCCACATGGCTTTCGTTATGCGCAACCATGAGATTCCGCAGGGTCTGGAGGAAAGCTGCATATTCCCTGTTCAGGCTGTACTTTTCAGCAATGCGTCTCTTGAAGACATCCAGCTTGGCAGAAAAGGCATTATGGTAGGGAGGTATGAGCTTGAACTGCCTTTCCCTCTGCAGTAATGCATCCAGAGCAAGCTCCATGCTCTCATAGATGTTATCAAGTATCGTCAACAGCAGCTTCGGCTCATCCACCACAGGATATGTCATGTAGAGCATATGGTCAGCAGCAGCAAGCTTCTTCTTGGCCTGTTCCCTCAGCTCCTGGAACTTTTCCATGAGAAATAGAGGGCAAATCGTCTATATAATGCTTGTGTTGAAGAAAGAGATTTATTCGCTTTTCAGCTTCATGATGGCTTCTGCAAGATCTCCATTGCACTCCTCTATGGCTTTCCTTGCATCAGCCTCTGTGGCTCCTGTCTGCGCAACCACAGTCTTGACATCATCCTCATTGATTTCAGGCCTCACATCCTGAGGCTCTGGAGCAATCTCCTCATATTTTCCTGCAATCTGGAACGTGGCTTGGCCTCCCATGTTCATCTTTGTCACAGAAGGTGAAGAGAAGAACAGCCTTGTGCCGTCAGGCTTTTTAATAACAACAACATCAGCCTCAACCTCTTCCTGCTCAAGGCCAAGCTTCTTCATAGCCTGCTTCATCTGTTTAGGATTCATTCCGGGAAGCATTTTCAATCAGATGCCTAAGAGAGAGGAGCCCTGCCAGTGCAGGATGATCTCAATCACCAACACCAGGACACCTATGATGATGACATGGCTCGGCTTAAGTGTTATCTTAGAATGGTATTCGTCGAAATATCTCGTGATGCCTGCAGTGCTGGTAGGCATGGTTACGCGGTTGTCTCTCATAATACAGGGAAAAGAAGAAGGGGTTTAAAAAACTATTGGTGGAAAGAAAGAGAATCATGGGTTAATCCATTTATAGGATATCGTTGGCAGAGGACATCCAAATCTCCTGTAAAACCTGAGAGATTATGCTCCTCGGTCAAACATACTATTCTTCTGCTGCTCTCATGTGCACGCTTGATATCTCCGGATTGGGCGAAATACGCTGCAGCCTGAGAAAGGTATTCCACCCCTTTGGGGATGTCGTTAAAATATTGCCTTGCCCAAATCCCTGCCTTATCGAAGCAGAATGCAGCGCTTCTGATTCTACAAACCTGAAGCCAGCCTTTCTTTGGCTCACATAATCCGTCTATAAACAGATTGCCGGCATTCTCTTTCAAAGCTATAGCTTCCAGGATAATCTCATCATTATTGGCATAGCTTCCCCGATGATCTCGCACTAAGTGTGCATACTGGCCAGCCCTGTCATAGGAAAAAGCAGCGTTACTTAATGATAGTATGTGCTCGAATGCTTTGCCTGTCACCAATTTGGCAACAAAGATGTGAGGGAATGTCTCAGGGTGCCATTCCTTCATATAAGGAACAATGAGAAGGTCTGCATTAATGATTTCATAACTTTTCCAAGTCTCTGATAGAGCTTGTTCCGCATAGCTCTCCTTATTAGGGATAGGGTCCTGATCCCTCAGAATGTCTGCCACAAGGGTGTAGATGTCCATAACAGCTGGAAAGAAGAGGGAGCCATTTAAAAAATTTTAGAAGAAAAAGGCCGGGGCGCATAAGCCATCTTCTGTAGGCTTTCGTTTCCTTGCGGACGAACAAGCCTTTGGAACATTCGACTAAGCGTCCTTCTGGACTTGCACCGGTCAGGTCTGCTTTTCACCG
>CAZTOO010000032.1:0-5813 GCA_964615215.1 uncultured Methanosarcinales archaeon | reverse complement strand
AACATTCGACTAAGCGTCCTTCTGGACTTGCACCGGTCAGGTCTGCTTTTCACCGTATCCTTATGAAACGTCTGCCTGTTAACTCGCTTTTGTCGCCAAAAGCTTCAAGGCTTTCATCCTGTCAAGAACCCTGGGTTCTTGATCATGCTCAGAAATGCGTACATTTCTGACATGAGCATAAGGCCGTGCTGTTTCTCTGCAGTCGCCACCGCTTTCGCAGTCTGGAAATCCAGTGACCATCCGTGGTGGATGGACTTTCCTCAGCAACTGATTGCCGACAGTTCCGTGCTCCCCAGCCTAATGGACGGAATATGAGCAAGGGTTTATAAAGGTTATGGTGAAAAGAAGGTAAAGAAACGCATCAGAAGAATATATAAATAAGTTATTTGTCTAGAGGGGCGTGATATATCATGGGCAAGAAGAACAAGAACAAGAAGAAGAAAGTCAACCCTAAGAAAGAGCGATATGCGAAGTACAGGAAAGACAAGCCCTCCACCATGACCATTGTGGAGACTGCTGATGTGACTCCTGAGATGCAGAAGCAGAGGCAGGAAGATGAGTTCCGCATAAACAAGTTCATGCGCTTCAACAGGAATCCTGACGCGAAAGAGCTCTGGGAGAAGAAGGACAAGTACAAATAGGCAGAAGTGGCTTATTTTTTATTCTCTGATTTTTTCCCATTCACGAACACAGCAGCATCAAACACATTGTTCTCGGTGTGCACCTTCTTCACTGAATCGAGAACAAAATGCTGCTTTTCAGCAGACTCCCTAATGCGTGAAACATCAGGCACGAACAGCACCATTCTCCTGCCAGGCTTCAGTATGTCCTGTCCTATGAAGAAGAACTGCTCGTAGAGCTTGTCTATCTTTTTCATGTCGGTGGCATTCGAATAGTAAGGAGGGTGTGTGGCGATGCAGTCTACCGCACTCTCTTCAAATTTTGTGTCGAGATAATACATGTCGAGCCTGGAAATCGTCATGTAGTCAAGATACTCTCCCACCTTCGCATTCCTCTTGGCAGCATCGACATGCCTATGCAGGAAATCAAAGCCGTAAATCGATGAAGAAGGCTTCTTTATGCCCTTATCGAATTCAGAAAACACCTCAGGGGCAACCCTGTATTTCAGGAACTGGAACTTCTCCTTCTGATGGAACCTCACACTTTTTCCTGAGGCAAAAGCTGCAGCTTCGATTGGGATAGGCCCAGAGCCGCAGAACGGATCCAGAAACACGCCTTTGCCGTCGAATCCTGCATACCTCGCCATCGCATACGCCACAGTCCCTTTCAGTGTGAGAGGTGCAGAGAACAGCTTGTAGTCACGTTTGCTCAGGTCAAAGCCTGCGAAATCAATACCTAAGAAGAGCTGTTTCTCACAGACAACAGCCTGAAACAGCACATCAGGCTTCGAAAGATTGACAGAGACACTCCCATATTCTTTCGTCGCCCAGCCGTGGATGGCATCTGCAACCTCCTTCTCTGCATCCTGCGATGCGAAGTCGTGCTTGTGGAGCTTTGTGGCAGCCACCGCAAATGTCTTTCCTTTGGGAAGCCATGCAGACAACGGAGGAAGAGCCTTCTCGAGTGAAGTGAAGATATCATTGAAGGAGGAGAACTCAGCCTGACATAAAAACACCCCCACATCCCACGCAGTCTGGGAGAGATAGCAAAGCTTTGCAATCTGTTTCATATCCTGCGCATCAAACACCACCACCCCAGGAGCAGCAACAGAGCCTTTGCAGGAGATAAGCTCATTTATCTCAAGCAGCGCAACATCCTCGATGCCTGGATTCGTGACGAGATATCCTTTCATAGTAGGAAAAAAAGAAGTGCCCTATTTATGCTTTACTGAGTATGGGGTGTTGGTGCAGTACTTTATGTTTGTTATCTGCCGTATGAAGAAGAAGAGCAGTGTTTGGGTGCTGAGCCTTTTAGCGCTCTGGTCCAAAACCGTAAAGGCCTGGGGCTCCTCACACTACTCTAAGGAGCCATCAGAAAAGGAGAAGAAAAAGAACATGCAAAAAGAAGAATCAATCAATCCACACCGTTCTCAGTCAGCACCACTTTCGCAGCACTGACAACAACATCCCCTTCGCGCATCTTCATCAGCCTCATGCCTTGGGTGTTTCTCCCGATGACAGAGATGTCCTTCGCAGCCATCCTGATGATGATGCCGTTCTTTGATATTACCATGAGCTCATCCTCATCGGTAACTGATTTGATAGCCACCACCTTGCCGTTCCTTTCAGTAGTCTGGATATTGATGACGCCAGTCCCTCCGCGATTGATCAGCCTGTAGTCGCTTATCTCTGTCCTCTTTCCGTAGCCGGTCTCGGTGATAGTGAAGAGAGTCTCATTATCATGCGCAATCACCATGCCTATCACTTCATCCTTGCCCTTGAACCTGATGCCGGTCACTCCCTTGGATGTCCTTCCTATAGGCCTGGCATCTGTCTCATTGAATCTCACCGCCTGGCCTGAAGCTGTAGCAATAAGTATTTGGTTCGTTCCGTCAGTCTTCTTGACATCGATCAGTTGGTCTCCTGCCTCAAGCATGATGGCCCTTATGCCGCCTTCTCTGGGTCTTGCATACGCGCTCAATACTGTCTTCTTCACCAGGCCTTTTTTTGTGGCCATGAGGAGATAGTGATGGTCGTCAAACTTGTCGATGGGGATGAACGCAGTCACTTTCTCCCCCTCTCCAAGACGTATAAGGTTCACGATAGCCTTCCCCTTGGACTGGCGGGAGAAGCTCGGTATCTCATACACTTTCAGCCAATGGACCTTCCCGAGATTCGTGAGGAACAGCATGTAGGAATGTGTGTGTGCCACAAACAAATCTTCAATAAAATCCTCGTCTTTTGTGGCAGAGGCGAGTATGCCTGTGCCTCCCCTCTTCTGGATCCTGTAACTGTCCACTGACGTCCTTTTGATATAGCCCTGGTGGCTGATGGTCACCACACAGTCCTCTGGAGCGATGAGATCTTCCACTTCGATGTCCTCATCTGCATCGGCGCTTATCTCAGTCATCCTCCTGTCGCTGTATTTCTCCATAACTTCTTTGAGCTCCTGCCTGATGATGGCATAGATATGCTTCACATCTGACAATATCTCCTGCAGCTTTGTGATCAGCTTCAGCAGCTCCTGATATTCCTGCCGTAACTTTTCCTGTTCCAAGCCAGTCAGCTTCTGGAGCTTCATGTCCAGGATGGCATTGGCCTGTATCTCATCCAAGGGGAAATTCTTCATCAATGCAGCCTGTGCCTCTTTCGTGCTCTTGCTTGCCTTGATCAGCGCTATTGCCCTGTCGATATCGTCAAGGGCAATCACCAGACCTTTCAGGACATGCGCCTTCTCCTTGGCCTTCTGGAGGTCGAATTGAGTCTTGCGGGTCACCACCACTTTCCTGTGCTCAAGATAGTGCTGCATGAACTCTTTAAGCGTCAGCACCTTAGGCTCATTGTCCACCAGTGCCAGCAGGGTGATGCCAAACGTCACCTGCAGCTTGGAATGCTTCATCAGCTGGTTGAGCACGACATCTGCTGCCGCATCCTTCTTCAGCTCTATGACGACCCTCATGCCTGTCCTGTCTGATTCATCCCTGATATCAGAAATGCCTTCAATGATTTTCTCATTGACAGAATCTGCAATCTCCTCGATCATCACGCTCTTGTTGATCATGTAGGGGATTTCGGTGATGATGATTCGTGCTCTGCCTGCTTTCTCCTCGATCTCTGCCTTGCCTTTTACCTTTATCCTGCCTCTGCCTGTGGAATAGGCCTCAAGAATGCCGTGCATGCCTGCGATGATGCCTCCTGTAGGGAAATCAGGGCCTTGCACCAGCTCCATGATCTCTTTCAGCTCAGCGTCAGGCCTGTCTATCAGCAGGATAAGTCCCTGGCATATCTCTTTCAGGTTATGCGGAGGGATGTTGGTGGCCATTCCAACAGCAATGCCGCTGGAGCCGTTGATCAGGAGGTTGGGAAGCTTTGAAGGCAGCACCAAAGGCTCTTTCAGGGAGCCGTCGAAATTTGGAGTGAAATCCACAGTCTCTTTCTCGATATCTTCCAGCATCAATTCAGCCAACTTGCTGAGCCGGGCCTCAGTGTAACGCATCGCTGCCGCAGAGTCCCCATCAACACTCCCGAAATTTCCCTGGCCATCAATCAGCGTGTATCTCAAAGAGAACGGCTGGGCCATCCTGACCATGCTCTGATAGACAGCAGAATCACCATGGGGATGGTAACGGCCCAAGACGTCTCCCACAATCCTTGCGCTTTTCTTGTAAGGCCTGTTCGATAAGAAACCTGATTCATGCATGGAATACAGGATGCGCCTATGGACAGGCTTCAACCCGTCTCTCACATCAGGCAATGCCCTTCCCACAATGACAGACATGGCGTAATTCAGATAGGATGTTTTCATCTCATCCTCAATCACCACAGGATTAATGTGCGCAGCTACAGGCATATCCTTCAGCTCCTCCTTCTGCTGTGCTTTCTTGTCTGCCATGGTATCTTGAAAACTCCAAAAATCTGCCTGAAAAACAGGGCCTGAAACAGCATGTTTTATCGTCTATAAACACGAAAATTTACAGGTTTATAAATCTATTGCTCAGAAACAGCCCATCATGCCTTATGGAGCAGTGCTCTCAGGCCTTCCATTTTGCCCTGTATTTCATGGACAGTCTTGATTTTCAGAGGGTCTCTGGTGCCCTCATAATAGCCAAGATAGTGATGGAAACAAGTGAGTGCTATTCTTGCAGTTCTGCGCTCTTTTTCTTCCTGGACCTTCCCGGCAAGCCTGAATGCCATCGCCCCTGCATAGCCGAACTGGTCAGCTGAATACTTAGGGTCTGAGTGCTTCGTGAGCTCTGCAGCCTCCCTTCTGCTGTTCAGGGCTTTTCTTCCCCAGGCAGGCCTCATGGTAAGGTCATAGAGCTTTTCAGCTTCTTCAGCCGCAAAGCCATACTGCCTTGCCGAATGCTTCGGATTGCTCCCTTTGCTTGTCTCTGCTGCAGCAAGGTAGGCTGTATAGGCCTGTTCTGTCCAATAGCAGGAATGGGCTTTGGAAAGTTCGTGTGCTGCAACAGCGATCTTTGTCTGGAGAAAGGGGACGGGAATAGGGCTTCAATTTTATTCTGCTTCCTGCAACGCAGTGGAATAGATGCCATGGACCTCTGTGAGGATCTCTATCTGTTCCTCAAAACTGATACGGTTTCTAAGAACCTCAAACTTCTTTCTTCTTGCATTCGCTGCATTCTCATAGAGTCTGATCTCTCTGGCAGGCGTCAGAACTGAGTCAGGGCTAAAGGTATTGATGCTTTCTAGATTCAGCTCAAAGATGGTGTCTAAGGCGGGGGCATCTCGGACTTTTCCCTGCTGGACCTGGGAATCGATAAAATGCAGAGTGCGATGATATTTATCCACTTCAAGATCGAGTGCCTGCTCCCTCGTGTGAATGCCCAAAGGCAAGCTACGTGAAACAGCGATGAGCAAATCAGCGAGGTCTTGTCCCATCCTCTCAAAGGAGAAAGGCGCCTTTATAAAATTTTAGAAGGAAAGGATATGATGTGTCGCTTTGTCAGAGATGCCTAATCCTGTTTCACTGCATGCCTCAACGCCGTAAAGCTCTTTCCGCAGTACACGCACTTTTTCCTGGAATCTGCCAGGAGCAGCCCTTTTGGCATCGATAGCTACCACAATACACTGGCTGCCGAACTTGATCGCCCCTTCGGTGATCAGCTCCGGCCTCGCTACAGCGGCGGTGTTGATTGCCACCTTATCAGCCCCCGAGAGCAGCATCTGGCGCAT
>CAZTOO010000031.1:0-8508 GCA_964615215.1 uncultured Methanosarcinales archaeon | reverse complement strand
CGCAGCCTTTTACAGTTTGAAGGTTTTCAACGTATATTCCTGTTTCAGTATGATGAGGTCCCTTTCGAACAGCCTGAAGAGGAGCTCGAGATATCTGCCAATCTTGTTCTTGATGATTTCCTCAATCTCATCGACAAGAGCCTTTATGCGCTCTGTCGTCTCCCGCAGTTTCCTTATGTCTGCCTTGATGGTATCAGCTTGGATGTTGTTCCATACAGCAGGTGTCTCGAACTGCCGTAATGCATCAATCTTCTCCTTCTGCCTCTCAAGAATCTCCTGAAACTTCTTCCTTGCCTCAACGAAATCCTTGTGCAGCTCCTTGAGGAGAGCCATCTCTTTCGCGTGGCCTTCGGACCATGCCTGAAGAGTGCTCTTATGCTCTGTGGTGTATTCTATGGCAGGCTCTTCCTCCTCTGCCTCTTCTTCTCCGGCTGCAGCTTTCTTTCCTGCATCTGCATCATCGTTCCTCACCGACCTTCCTGTTGGAGGCTCCCTATAATATCTTTCATGAGCAGATTCATCATCATATGCCCTTTCTCTCGGGGTGCTGCTCTCTCTTCTCCCTCCTCCCCACCAGGGCCTGTTCCAGGTGTGGTCGACACCATGGCTGCTGACATTGCCCAGGAAGCCTTTCAGCTGCTTGTTCAGCCACCATACCAACCCTATGGCTCCGAGAATGGCACCGAGAAAGATTGCCCAGTTGAGCACAGGTGAGGTGATAGGATACGCCATGCTGACACCGAGGTATTCTCTTTATATAAATATTTAGATTGGATGCAGTATTTGACAGTTCTCCCACGCTGTAGTCCCTATTTAGTGACTACGTATAGGAAGGTTTAAATAGTGGTTCGACTATAGAGCTTCCCTGTAAGGGTGTACCTTAAGAACGCAAAGATTATAAAGTAAGAAGGCTATCATTCACATCCGGTTAAGGGTTCAGGGAAATGGGCATTGACTCTAAGGTTGCTATTGATTTTGTGACTGAACGAGGGGAACCCCTGAAACCGACGGCATCTGTAGGCAACAGCGAATACAGGTTCCGACTTGAGGACACGAGGCTGATTCTTGAGAACGCCCGAACCGGGTCTCAACACGGCAATTACTCATTTGGTGCTGGCACTGCCCCTTTGGGGATGGTAACCTATCCCTATACTGATCCCAACCTCTCCACCATAGGGGTCATCGTCTATACCAGAGAAGGATTCTATACCTTCGGGATTGACACTACAGGAGCGCTGCAGGCGCTAGACAGATACGACATCCCCATCAAACCTGGCATTTCCAGCAGAGTGGTCGTCGGAAGAAAGGGCATGATGTTCCAGGACAACGGTGTGCCCCATGATTTCTCCCTGGAGAAGCTGACTGAGCTTCTCGACCAGTATTCTGCGAGGTATCATGAGTTCCAGAGTGTGATATTCGGAAAAAAACCAGCTCCCCAAGGCCAGAATGGCTACGGAGAGCAGAGAAACGGGTATGCTTCATCCGGCAACGGGGGAAATGGGAATGGTTTCGCAGCACCAAACGGAAACGGCAAACAGAAGAAAGAGGCTACCCCATATACCTATACAGACATCTATAATGCATCTGTGACAATAAAGGAGGCCATAGAGTATCTGCACTCCGAAAACAATGATGTGCACGGCGATAAGCTCATTAAAAGTTTCTATAACGCCCTGGAGAAGATGGGTGAGCAGGACAGGAATCTCTTTCAACAGTTCTATACGTTTGTCAACAGAATCAGCGAGGACCCCGAAAACACAGACAGGATTGATGTCAAGGAGACTGCATTGACGCTTGACTACTATCTGGATAAAGTGAAGGGGTGTGGCTTCTCGCCCACCCTGTTCCCCAGTGTCCAACTGAACACAGGATTGGACCAGGCAACACATACTATCGATGAGATCGTGAAGAGCATCAATGCTGAATCTGATGCAGCAAAAAGAAGGTCAAGACGTTAATCTATTTCAGCTCTACTTTCTTCCCTACTGACTGGCCAGGCATGCCCTGCCCGAAATGGACTCTCACAGCGCCTGAATTGCCATGGGGCTGGGTGATCTTTCCGGCAATGTCCTTCTTGCCTGTGTTGAAGATGACTCCCTTCCCCACTAATTTCGCGGCCTTTTCCTTAGAATCACAGCCATCTACCTTGACCACCATCTGGTTGTGGTCCTGATGATGCCGTGCTGTCCTGTAATTGACGATAACGCCTTTCATGGTGCTGCAGAAAAAGTGGGGGTTTATAAGGTTTTCTATGGGTGTTTTGGTCAAGAGACTTCGACACCAGGCTTCACACAAACAATAAAGCAATCAATCCTGTCAATATGATGAAGCCGAAACCTATGCCTACAAGACCTGCATAATTCCTGTTGCCAAAAAGGTAAGCGATGGAGAGCTTGGTGAGCATGTTGGCGATTGCCGCGCAGGTAATCACTATCACTGCAAGAGAAAGAGAGACTGCATTCAGCATGCCTATCTTCGAGAGCGATGCCATGCTGACTGAGATGGCATCCACATCGGCAATGCCTGAAAAGATGCCTGTGACAACAATGCCTGTGCTGCTGAAATAGACAGTCGCGAGCTTTGAGGCATACAGCACCAATATGAAGAAGATGCCGAACGACAGTGCAGGAAGGAAACGGAACGGCGAATGGAACTCCACCTGCTGTTCTGCAACTTTCCTGTCAGGCTTCTCCTTCCTGAAGAGTATCCAGGTCACCAGGAAACTGACTGCTGCCATGGAAAGCATGGGAATCAGCAGTTTGGGGATGATGGCTGCATTGATGACAAATACAATGAGGAGGATGCGCAGGAATGTTATGCCTGAAGCAGTGACTGTGGCGCCTGCAAACGCCTTTGAAAGGCCTTCATTCTTCTTGGAATCAATAGACATGGCAGAAGTCAATGCTGTTGAAGAGGTCATACCTCCCAGCACTCCTGTCAGGGCTATGCTCTTCTTCGCAGAGAGGAACTTGTTGAGGATGTAACCTACATAGCTCAATGCCGAAAGCAGCACGACAACAAGCCAGATCTTGTAGGGATTGAACAGCCCGTAGGGACCAAAAGGCTGATTGGGGAGGAGAGGGAGTATGATAAAGCTTATGACTGCGAATTTCAGTGTGGTGACGACCTCCTGATAGTCCACACGCTTCGCGAACTCATGCAGGAGATGTTTTGTTGATATGACGATGAGAAGCAGGATGGTGATGGCGATGGCGAACTGGATGTTCCTTCCGTAGAGATCATCCCCCATGTAGCAGATCATGCCGATGATGAAGGTGAGTATGGCAGTTATCTCTGTCACGCCCCCCATGTCCTGGGTAAGCTCTGTGCGCCTCTTATAGACAATGATGATGAACATGATGAAGCCTGAGATGATGATGAAGCCGTAGAACATATGGAACATGTCTGAGAGGAACGCTGAGAGTGTGCCTAGCAGACAGATGAGGATAAATGTCCTTATTCCGCCGAACAGAGAGATTTCCTCCCTTTTATGGAATCTTTCTCTCTGGAGGCCGATGAGAGCCCCAAGAACCAATGCTACTGCGAACTTGAGGAATAAAGCATACTCTATCATGGGCTGTGCTTATGTATTTATTTTATAAAAAGGTGATGGTTTGGGAAGGTCAGGACTGTTTAAGTTATGCCAATACTGACTACGACTCTTCGGAGGAGTGTGGAGAACAGAACTCTTACGGTTTTAGCAACAGAAGCTTTCGAATCCTTCGTAAGGGTTAAGAAGTACGAAAAGAGAAAGATGAGATAGATACTGCAAACCCTTTTACTCCACCATGCCGATTCTGCTGGCCTTGATGTCAGGATTCATCTCAACCATCTTAAGGTATTCATCCATGCTGATGCCTGTCTGGGTCTTCATCCTGGTGAATTCAAGCTGGAGGCCTTTGGTGCTGGCAAACAGGACATAGTCTCTGATCTGGGACTGTCGGATCCTGTCAATGGTATTAGGCAATCTAATGCTTGGATACATTGTGCGTACTCCCCCGGTTATTCTCTATAACGCTTTTACCAGTCAAACTACTATATAAACCTTATGGTTGAAGAGGATAAGGGCATGCATATAGAGGATGTTCTCTTTTTCTCTGGTTTGAGTGCCTATCCCCTGGCTTACTCTTCGGATGGTTCGTAGTGTGTTATACTGAATACGACGAAGAAGAGTAGTGTGAGAGTGCTAGGCCATTAAAGCTTAGGGAAATAACCTCGAAAACAATAGGGTATTATCCAATTATCCTGCTTATTCCACCCTCTTTCCTCACCCTAATGACGCGGTCCACAAAGCTCTCAATCTTCTGCTCATGGCTGACCAGCAGGAGCTGTCTGGCCTTTATGGTCTCTAAGACTTCCTTGAGCCTGTCCAATTGCTCTGTGGAGAAGCCGTCTGTGGGCTCATCCAGGATGAGAAGGTCTTTGGTCTTTATATCCTCTATGAGAGTGCTGATCACCTTATTCAATGCCAAGCGGTAAGCGAGAGCCACCGACGTCCTTTCGCCGCCGGAGAGAGCCTCAATCTCAATATCATAGCCGTGATGCTGCACTTTGGGAGTGAAATCGTCATCGATGCGCACCTTCAAGGTTTCGTCTTCAATGAGCATGTCGAACCACTGCGAGAAATGGTCGTTGAAGGAATGCTGCAAGCTCTGCATGATATGCTTCTCCATAGTGTCCATCAACGGAATGAAACAGGATTCAAACCACTGCAGCAATGAGTTGAGAGATTCCACCTTCCTGAGGGAGCCATGGATGTCTCTCAGTGCTGTATCCACTTTCTCCAGCATCATCCCGTAGGACTGAAGCTCTTTCTCCAATGACGCCGACTCCACTTCCAGCCGGTGCTTGGTCTGGAGCTTTGCCTCATATCCCTTTTTCAGCTGCGCATATCTCTCGTCGTCGAAAGCGAATGAGGAAAGCTCTTTTTTCTGGCCGTCGAGAACCTCTTTTTTCGCCAAAAGCTCCTCTTCTGCCCTCTTCTTCGCATCTGCATATTTTTTTATCGTCTGCTGCCTGTCAGTTATCTTCTCGGCAAGGTTCTTCATCCGCTGCTGCTCCAGCACCGATTCCTGCATCTGCTTCTCGAGAGCCTTCAATTCTTTCTCAAGAGTCTTTTTCTCATCTTTCATCCGCTCAAGCAGGACCTCTGTCTCTTCCAGCGCTTT
Source organism: uncultured Methanosarcinales archaeon (assembly GCA_964615215.1). Taxonomy (GTDB): domain Archaea; phylum Nanobdellota; class Nanobdellia; order Woesearchaeales; family CAZTOO01; genus CAZTOO01. The sequence continues at coordinate 3,340 of CAZTOO010000031.1, read as the reverse complement.
GGAGTATTTTGCGATCTTCTCATTTTCCGTCGAGGATACGCGCTGCTTGTGCGTATGCGCGACTTTCTGGCGGCAGAGGGGGCAACTGTCCAGCTCTTTTATCTGGCTTATAAGATGCTGTGCCTCCCTCACTTTCTCGTGGAAGATGGAAGAGTTCTTCTCCGAATGTTGGATATCTTTTTCGAGAGCGTGTTTCTTTTTCTCCAGTTCCAAAATCTTCTGTTTCAGCTCGTCGACATTCCTGTCTTTACGCTCTTCCTCCATCTCCTCGTTCTTCTTCATCAAGAGACTTCTTTCTTTCTCAAGCGTATGCAGCGCCTCTTCATATTCTTTTATCCGCGCAGAACTCTGTTTCAGGACAGATTCAGCGACGGCAATCTCCTTCTCCAGCTTCTGCCTCTTCTTCTTTTCCTGGTCGAGAACATGCAATGAAGTGGATGCGGAGTCAAACTCTCTTTTTGCGGTTTCGTATTTCTCTGCGTGTGCGGCCCTCTTGTGCAGAAGCTCTTTCCTCTTCCCTTCGTACAGCTTTTTCTCTTCCTCCCTTTCATTCAGCGACGAGGCTCTGCCCTCGAAGAAGCGCTTCTGCTCGCGCAGGTGCTTGAGGTAGAGCTGAGAATTCTCAATGATCCTTTTGTACTTGTCGATGTTGAAGATCTGGCGCAAAGTGATAAGGCGCTGCTCCTTGTCCTCGAGGATGATCTGCTTCATGTCCTCCTGGGGGGTGTAGACAGAATACCTGAAGATGAGGCTCTTGTTCTTCGTGAGGAGAGTCTCCGGATAACCTAAAAGGTCCAACACTTTGCTGCGCAGCTCTACGGGAGTGAGCTCTGTCTTCTCTCCGTCAAGGATGAGGTAGCCGGCTGTCTGTGCGACCGCATGCTTTGTCTTCTTGAGGGTGCGCCTGACTGTCGCCTCTCTCCTTTTTTTCTGCTCCAGAAGGTCAAAAGATAATTCAACTGCACCTTCCTTTGCGCCGAACCTCAGCAACGTCTCTCCAGAAAGCATGCCCTTGGCAACGCCGAAGAGGGCAAACTCTATCGCGAGGAGGATGGTGCTCTTCCCGGAGCCTATGTCGCCTGACAAAAGGGTGGAGCCTTCTTCAAACGTGATGGTCTCTGACACATAGCTCCTGATGTTCTCTATCTTCACCTGCTTAAGAATCATGCTGCGTTCTCCCACACCAGCTATCAAATTTCATAGCCAATGACATATTTCGTAAACGTGTCGATATCTGCTGTCACCACACTCTTCGCCTCATCGATCCTGACAGCATCGCATCCTATGATATCTGCTGTGATTGGCTGGTTGTCGCAGAGGATGGCTTTCCAGGAAGATGATGCAGAATCGTAATAGTATACCTTCAGGAACTCTGCCTTGGTCATCTCATAGGGATCATAGCTGATGGAGATGGTTGCTTTCTTCGCAGGCTCTGACTGCACCAAAGAACCAAGAGGAGAGAGCTCATAGATGCTGCTGAACTGCTTTATGGAAGAGGGATTGGCACTTCCCTGCATCTCAGTCATCGTGATGTAGCTGTCTGATGTGCCTGGCGGAAACACGATCTTCGTGCCTTCAGGCAGGGTAAGCTCTGCAAGGTATTTGGGAGACACCAGAATAAGGTCTTTATCGAGCCTGTTGGGGTCTGCTTTCCCTTTCACTGCCAGATTCTCAACAGGGCTTATGACTTTCGTCAGCGTGCCTGTGCCTTCAAAGGTGACTGTGATCTTCCCGCCCACAGGCCTGAAGCACTCAAAGCCCTGGGCAGTGACCAAAGCCTCTATCCTCATAGGGATGAAATCATCAGCAGACTTTCCCTTGATGAAGACATTGTCCTGGACCTCCATGGCGTTCATGATGAAGGGGTTGCTCTCGCGGAAGATAAAAGGTAGACGGTTGCGGTGCTCGTCGGTGATGAAGCACAGTTCGGTGATTCCCGCAGGAATCTTCAGAGTGACAGTCTTCTGGCTGCCGAAGTCTGGCTTCACATCTGCTGCTGCAGCCTTCAGCTGCTGCTGGATCTCCATGAGGTCTATCTTTGCAAGATCATCCTGGGTTGTTGAGAATGCTTTCACACCGAAATAGATGACCATGATAGTGACTATCGCTGCCATCACCAGAAGGGTGATGATGCCTATACTTATTTCAGATTTTTTCATGTTCAGACCATCAGCATATGTATCGCTAAGACAATAGTGACTGCAGCAAATATATAGTTTGTGTATTTTGTCCATACCCATCTCTTCCTGTTCTTCATGATGAATCTGGCGCCCATATATGCTCCCAAAGACATCACGACGGCAAGCGGCAATGCTACAGGAAAGATGATGGCATCCTTATAGGCGAACACTGCAGAGGCAGTGATTGCTGCGAACAGCCCTATGATACGGGTGATGGCTATGGCCTCCAGATAGTTGAAGGTATAGAGCAGCATGAGGAGAAGCACCAATACCAATGCGCCATCGCCGCCTATGAATCCCCAGTATATGCCAACAAAGAATGAGGTGACTGCAGAGACCCAGATGAACCTTTTCGGCCTGTGATCCTGGCGCCTGATGTCCTCTTTGTTGTAGAACGATATCATGGCCATGAAAATGAGGAGGATGGCAATCAGTCTCTTGAGTGTTGCTTCCTGTATCGCCAGTGCTATCTTTGAGCCTGCAAATGCCCCTATCAGGGTGGTAATGATAAGAGGAACCACCAGCCTGAGATTGATCTTTATATGGCGGAGATAGGTCAATGCTCCTGTGAAAGAGAGGAAAATCAGTGCAAAGCTGACTGTGGCGATGGACTGGTGGGTGTTCATGCCTAAGGTGACAAGCACCGGGACCATGATGAGGGATGCTCCTCCGAGAGTCACACCCAAGATGCTTGCAAGGAACGCAATGCCCAGCACCAGAACGAACCAGAGTATGCTGAAGATATCCATACGTGCTTTGGTGATGGTAATGTTTAAAAAGGTTTTGATGGGAAGAAGAATCATCATAAACGCAACCTTTATAAACCACTTCTTTTTTCAGAACAAGTACTAGTGTTCCCGAGGACTATCTTAGGATAGTAGGGTGGAGGTTACAGTCATGGATCAGAAAACCTTGCAAGAGGTTCTTAAGAACGTTAAGGAAGGCGCCCAAAAACGAAACTTCAAGCAGAGCTATGACCTTATCATCAATCTCAAAGACCTTGATCTCAAGAAGACAGACCAACAGCTTGATTTCTTCACCACTCTCCACTTCTCAAGAGGAAAGCCTCTCAAGATATGCGCTTTTGCTGGTCCGGAACTGAAAGATGAGGCTAAGAGTGTATGCGACCTCACCATCACAGTGGAAGAATTCCCGCAGTA
>CAZTOO010000030.1:0-8542 GCA_964615215.1 uncultured Methanosarcinales archaeon | reverse complement strand
GCCGGCTCGGAGGGTTGAGGTGGCACGCTGAGGGGGAGAGACCCAGCATAGGGCATTCAGGTTCGGCAAAGAGAATTATTACGAGAGGTATGTCTATAAGGAATACGCAAAGCATCTGAGTGAAGAAGAGAAGCAGATAGCAGTCAGGCATGAAGTGGAGCATACAGCTGCAGTAGCACGAGTGGCAGCATCATTGAACTGGCAGCTGTTCTGGCGCAGATTGTTCAGGAAGACAGATGGGTTTGAGGAAGGCGTGCCTCAGGAATTGAGAGTGACTGGCTATGGCACCAACCCTATCATCTCCCCGACCTTACACGAAGTGCGTAAAGGAAAACACGAAGCTGTACTCATCGCAGAAACAATAGAAGGGAAGACCTTGGCGGAGATCATCAATGCGAACCATCCTGCTGCAGGGCATTATATCGCTGAGACCATCAGATACACAGCAGCCATGCAGAAAGGTGTTTCTACAAGAGGCCTGAAAGAGCGCGATTGTATGGACTATTTGAGAAAGAACCTCGAGCTCATCCCTGGCGTCACCCAGGCCTTCATCGACGATGTGGTGGCGAACTATGGGCCTGTGAAAGAGGCGCTTGAAAACAGCTACGGAAGGAAAGTGGTTATTTTCGACAGGCAGCCTGAGAACACGATGGTGACTGAAGAAGGTGTTATTACAGCTATCGACCTGGGGAGCAGTAGGGGTGGCAGCGAACCTCTCGACACCGCTAAACTATTGAATTATACGAGAGATGTGGGATCTGGAAGTTCGGAGAGAGTAGAAAAACAAAAAAAGAGATACGTACTCTTCCATCTGGATGAAGTGGGGAGACATTCCAGAAGAGTAATACTAGAAGAGGCTTTCTTGTGCGCATATTACAACGCCGTCATCGAACTTGCATTTTCGAATTCCAGTTCATTGGTGGTAAGACCGACAAAACAGGAATCAAGACATATCTTAATCGGGAATGGCATGCAGGCTATAGCCGAACTTGAGAAGAATTGTCCAGAATATTACTGGAAACATCATGACAACTATGAAACCCTTCAGCAGCATTTAAAGTTGTTAGAGATGATATGTCATTAATGCGCCGTTAAGGCTGAATACCTTATCATGAAAGATGTCAAAATAGGTGAGCAGCTGAGGGTCTGAATGTTTAGTCTCTTTCAGCTTGGAAAGAGCTGCCGAGACTTTCTCATCATAGTCTGAAAACTTCCTCAGTTCCTTGAGGGAGAAATTGTAATGAAGACGAAAGAAATGATGGAGATAGTCGCTTAACATTTGATATACCTCTAAGGTTTCCTTATTGAGTTTTAGATTCTTGTCAGCTATATGGAGCGAGATGTCCCTCACATCATCACCGACCTTTTCAAGCTGCTCCAGAAGATGGTACATAGTGGTGTTCTTTCTGAGCTCGCCGAAGGAGACTTTATTTGTTATCCTTCTGCACACATCAGAAAATTTGTTTACTGATTGGTCCCGCAATGCGATATTATTGAGAGTTTCATAATCAAGGGCTCTGGTAGCAATAACCCCCTCTGCAATGTTTGAGAGCAATAGTGAGAATTTCTGTCTCAGCAAGGTTGGGAACTGCTCTTCCATGCTTTCTGCCACTCTCCGAATGACACAATGATTGATACTGTTCTCCACAATCTCATGGCCAAGACATGTTTGGTCTACAACACGTTGTATGAAACGGAAGTAAGAAGGGTCTGAGAATTTCAACCAGATTTCATCATACCCTGCCTTATAGAGTGCACCTATCAGCCGTTTGCCCATACGTTCTCCAAGGCCGGATATATCAATCTCCTTGACCAAGAAGCCTCTAGAGCCCTGTGTTCCAACAATCACCCTTTGTCCTTCTATTTCTAAAAAAATCTCATCCCCTTTCTTCACACCTTGCTCTTTCACCCATTTGGATGGCAGGGACACCATCATGGTGTTATGGCCCTGCTGGACGACTTTTCTTCGCATTTATAGAGGAGAGAGGAACTCCTATTTAAATATTGCTAAAAGTTTATAGGTTTATACCAGTATATATACCATTGTGATTAAGTATATATCCTTCTGCAACATATACGGTTCTATCGGAAGAAATTCCAAGAAACAAAAAATCCAACGAAAAAATCGGAGGAGAAGAACATGCTGGCGAAAAAAGACTTGATGATCCTGGCAAGGCTGAGACAGAACGCAAGGGAGTCCTTGACAACCATGAGCAGGAAAACCCAACTGCCCATAAGCACTATCCATGACAGGATGAGAAGCTATCAGGAAGATGTGGTGAAGAAGCACACGTCATTGATAGATTTCTCAAAGATAGGCTACCACACCAGGGCAAACATTGCTGTCAAAGTGGAGCGCTCAAGGAAAGAAGAGCTGAAGGAGTATCTCAAGAGGAACCTGAACACCAATACTGTCTACAAGATTAACAACGGCTATGATTTCCTGATTGAAGGCATCTTCCGCCATGTCAAGGACCTGGAAGAGTTTCTCGAGCTGCTGGAGGAGAAATTTGCAGTCAAAGACAAGACGGTCTATTACATCATAGACGACATCAAACGGGAGGAATTCCTGAACGATGAGAAGTTGGTGGATGTCTTGGCCTAGAAGGGAAAGATTTATATACTACTAAATAGTGGTTACAATGGTGAATACCATGAAAGAGCTATTGGAGCAAGTGATGGAAAAGGCAAAAGATGCTGGAAAAAAGGTTATGGAGTATTATATGAAAGACTACACTATCGAGCAGAAAGTCAATAAGACGCCAGTCACTGAAGCTGATGTCGCCTCAGAGGCTTTGCTGAAGACAGAACTGCAAAAAATAGTGGACTGCCCATTTCTTGGAGAGGAGGGAAGAGACGACCTTTCAAGACTTGAGCAGGACACGCTCTGGATTGTAGACCCATTGGACGGCACAAAAGACTTCATAGCAAAGACTGGTGACTTTTCAGTCATGATAGCTTTAGTAAGAGACGGCTCTCCTATGCTTGGAGTGGTCTATGCGCCTGCAAAACATATGCTTTATTACGCAGCTTCTGGGCAGGGCGCCTACAGACAGACAGGGACTGGCACACAGAGACTTGCAGTTGAGCCGTCCCACACACCACCGTGGCTTGTGACAAGCAGGCACAATCTGACACCTCTTGATGAGTATCTTGTAGAGAACATAGGAACAACAGAGAGAATCAAGTCAGGCAGCTTCGGCCTGAAGACAGCGCTCATAGCAGAAGGGCAGTGCGATTTCTATTTCACCAGCAACGGCAACGCTTCAGAATGGGACACAGCTGCCTCAGAAATACTCATAAGGGAAGCAGGAGGCAGAATGACAGACTTCTATGGAAAACCTCTCCTCTACAACCAAAGAGAGAAAGGAAGAAAGGATGGTGTTCTTGTCAGCAACAGCTACCTTCATGACCATATGCTCCAGAAGATCCAGGAACTCCAGCACGCATATAACAGCCACCTTTAAATATTTTCATTCTCAAGGAAGCTCTGGAAGAGAGCAAACATGGGTCTTATGCTGTTTTTGCGCAGGCTGGATGCGCACTACACATGCCGCCTCCAGCAGGTACTTACTTTCAAGCTCAATATAGTCCTGACTATCCTCAATACTGTTCTCCAGGTGATTATGTGGTATTTCATGGCCCAGATTGTGGATCCTGGCACCTTAGGGTATGCTGGTGTGGGATACTTCCCTTTCATCCTGGTAGGTTCATTAGCCATGTTCTTTGTCACCAGAGTCACAGATTCATTCTCAGGCTCATTTAGTAGAGACGTCACTTCAGGACTTTTCAAATTAGCCTACCTCTCCAACATCAACATCGTGGAATACTTCTTCATCAACTTCTTCACTTCCATATTATTCGACTTCTTCACCATCCTGGCCCCAATGATGCTGACCTATTACTTCATCGCCCTCTTCTTCCTGAAAGGCTCCACCTTATTTTTCGGGCCTGCAAACGTCGCCACATTGTTGGTGGCGCTGGCCATCTTCATCATAGGCAACCTTGGGTTTGTCCTCATGAGTGTAGGCTCTGTGCTCTACCTTAAGGAAGGCGACCCTATCTCCTTTTTCCTTGAGCAGTTCAACAGGTTCTTCTCAGGCCAGATATTCCCCATCAATGTGCTGCCTCAGTTCCTTGCGTTCCTTCCGCGCATACTCCCCTCAGCCTACATCATCCTCATATGGAGAGACACTCTCTTCCTGAACAAGACGCTGTCCCATCCAAACATCACCAGCCTGGTATTATGGGGCCTTGTTGTCAACATCATCATCTTCATCATAGGCACCTTCATCTTTGAGAGGGGAGTGAAGAGGGCAAAGCTGGAAGGCAGGTGGTTCTGATGCACATCATCTCTGCCTCCAATATTGCAAAGGACTATTACCAGTACCTGGTCTTCAGGAAAGGCAAGCTGCTCACACGCGCCCTGAAAGGCATCACGTTTGACGTCGAGGAGGGTGATTTCTTCGGCCTGTTGGGGAAGAATGGTGCAGGCAAAAGCACCCTGATGAAGATCCTCACCACCAACCTCACCATGACAGCCGGCTCTGCCACCATATGCGGCTATGATATAGAGAAGGAAGTCAGGAAAGTCAAGCAGAACATCTCCTGGATGTTCGGTGTGGATTACGTGGGTGTGTCCTGGTCTTCCATAGAGCGCAACATGGTGCTGGCTGCAGCATTCCTTGGTATGGAGAAGGGAGAGGCAAGAAAAAAGGCAGAAGAGCTGTTGAAGATGTTCGACCTCTGGGAGCAGCGCACCCTTGACGTATGGAGAATGAGCTATGGCATGCAGGGAAAATATGCATTGGCTGTCGCCATGCTGAAGAAGCCGAAGGTACTGTTCCTCGACGAACCTTTGAGAGGGCTGGATGTGGAGTCCAAGGACGAGTTGGCTGCCTACCTCAGGAAGCTGAATGATGATGGTGTCACCATATTCTACACCTCGCATGAGCTGGCAGAGGTAGAAAAATTATGTAAGAACCTCATGATCATCGATGAGGGGGAGATAAAATATCTGGGCAGCATGCACAACCTCAAGCAGAGATACAGGGAGCTCAATACGCTTTACATCGAATGCACAGCAAAGAACATCAGCCAGATCCTGCTGGCGATGAAGAGGAGCAGCAAATACGTCAAGGACTATGAGATACTGGAGTCAGACCAGGACATGCACAAGATAAAGGTGTACTGTCCTTATGATACATCCCATACCATGGTGACCTTCGCCAGGCTGTTGCAGCATAAAGGAGTGCAGATACAGAAGATCAATGCAGGCTCTCTCCACCTGGAAGATGTGTTCAAGAAGATCCTCCAGAAGGACCATGCAAAGGAGAAGATTCAGGAGATAGAGAACTTCACCAAGACCAGAGAGCCTCCCCATAAGATTACCGACTACCTCCTTCTCGACGAACATCCTGAAGTGAAGGCGGCTGCGTGCGTGACATTCTGGGGGCACAAGCAGCAGGAAGTCAGGAAGGTGCTCGAGGGAATGCTGAAAGGCAATGATGCAGAACAGCAGGCAGCCATCCATGCCATAGGGAAGATAAAGACAGAGCTCTTCAATGCGCGCCTCACTGAGCTTGCCTCTTCGCCCTACAAAGAGGTGAGGAAAGCTGCTGCTGTTGCGTTGGCGAAGAACGGCAATACGCTGTATGGTGTAGTTCTTCTGAGGCTGCTCCTTGACCATGACACCTCAAGAGAGGTGCTCCTCCATCTGACAGACATGCATAAAGAAGTGCTGAAACAGCTTGAGAAAGGCATCCACAGCCTGAATCATACAGACATGGCGTTCCTCCACCACCAGATCAACCAGCTGCCTGAGAAAGAGTCAGAGATTATACTCAAGCTTCTACGCATGAAGCATAAGACCTATGAGGATTGGGAGAAAGAAAACCTCGCAAGAGGTTGATTTCTCTCAATTTTCATTCTTTATTCTGGTTTGGTTCTTTTCGCTTTTTCCGACGAAGAATAGTGGGCCTAAGAATAGGGCCATTCAGCTTTGTTCCAAGCTCAAGTTGTTCCGGAGCCTGAAAGCAGAACGAGAAAGGGTTCCTGGAAACAAGAGAAAGCGCCCTGAATCAAAGATAATCACTTCTTCGCATACTCTTTCGTCAATTCATAGCTTATTCTCTTGGAGTTCTCCACCTGAGGCTGGTCATAGGGATTGACGCCGAAGAGTGTTGCCAGATACACCGTCGTGTACTGCCAGAGGGTGAGATATTCCCCCAAAGAGAACTCATTGATTTTATCAACAGAAAGGGTGATGTTCGGTATCCTGCTCTGTGCCGCATCTTTCTGCGTGCCGATATATTCAAATTCCAGGGCTTTCGCAAGATCCATGCCGTTCAATAAAGAGAGTGTGTTTTCTTTCAGGGGGACATCTTTCAGTGCAGAAGGAACATTCACTTTCATCTGATTCATAAAACATTCTTGCTTCACAAAAAGACCAAGAACATCCTGCCTTCCGCCGAAGAATCTCTGGTTGGTGTGATGCTGGCTCTCAGGAGCAAGAGCTGCATAGATGGTATGCCCCTTTCCCTCTTTTCCGCAGCTCTCATGAACCAACTGCACAATCAGCTGGTTGAAGCCTGACAGAGCAGTGGAATACACAGGCATGAAGATCTCATGATATCCCTTTTCATAGAGTGTGAATAACGTATAGGCAAGTTGCTTTGCCGGATTTTTCTCAAGAGGAGAAGATGCTTTGCAGCCCTCTCCCATCTTCTTCGCACCTTTATTGATAGCTGCAATGTCATAGCCAAGGAGTGCACATGGGAGCAATGCACATGCTGTCCTTCCTGCAAATCTGCCGCCCACACTGTCAGGCATGAGCACATACTGCCACTTCTTCTTTTTAGCCAGTTCGCCCAATGTGCCTTTCAGTGTGGTCAATGCCACGACTGGATAATCTGCAAAACACAGCAATGCTTCCAGCACAGAGACAGTGTTGCCTGACTTGCTGACAGGCACCACAACAGTGTTGCTCTTCCTGCACTGTTTCTTTATGGAAGCGATGACATCAGGCTCCAGAGTATTCAGCAAGAACACATTTTTCTTAGAACCCAACGCACAATAGAAAGCGCCGAAATTATTGATAGAGCCTCCGTTGCCTATCACCACTACGTTTTTCTTGCTCCTGAATCTTTTCGCAGCAGCCTCAATCTCTGTAAGGTTTGGCTCGTAGCTTTCAAAGGCTGGTGTCCCCACACTGCTCAGAAGAGTAAGCGTCGAAGAAGGAACGTTAGTAACAGAAACTATGGAATTCGACACATCAACGTTGATCAAGCTATCACCAAAGGAAAGGAAAAAAGAAAAGAGAATATAAATCTTACCTAGAAATCATCGGCAGTGAAGACACTCACTCCCTTGGTGCTCTCTGCCTTGGTGTCCATGCCTATCAGGATAGAAACATGGGAAGTGTCTGCTGTATTCACCAACGATTTCTCGACCACACCGTCCATGATGACTGCATACACACCTTCCCCGAGATTCTGGATAGTCGCCTCAAGTTCGCTGAGAGGCACTTTGCCCAGCACAGTCAGTTTGGCGTCTAAAAGGCAGGCGCCCCTGGTGCCGATGAGGTCTTCAAGGAGCTTGTTGAATGCTGCTTTCTCCTGGTCAGTCAGCTTTCTCTGCTCTGCTGCCTCTTTCTGCTGGATGCGGGGTGTGGCATGCGGTTTTGCAGCCTGCGTCATCTTCGGTCTCATAAATTTCTGCTGTGAAGATGATTGAGGGGCATCCCTCCTTGGAGGCAGTGGCTGCTGTTGCCTGGGCTGCGGGGACTGTTGAGGCCTCTGGTCAGGTTTAGGCGTTGCCTTCAGTGTCACTCCGAACTCCAAAGCAGCCTGCTCTGCAGAGATTCTTGCCCTCAGAGCTTTGTGTATCTCTTTCTTCGTCAGTTCCTCCACTTCCTTTCCGTCTGGAGCTTTCGTGATGAAATCAATGTCTGCCACAGAAATGAGCTCCTTGATATTGAGGTCGCCACCCCTGTCGCCGTCCACGAATGCAGTCACGGTCTTTCTCCTGCAGAGCTCAATGATGGTCTGGGGGACAGAAGAGCCGTTCATCGCAATCACGTTCTTGAAACCGTGTTTCAAAAGGGTAAGGACATCTGCCCGTCCTTCTACGACAATTACTTCTTCAGACTCCTCTAATGCTGGACCTGCAGGAAGCCTGTCAGGTCCGAATTCTCGGCATTCCATCATCCTGACTGAATGGGCAACCTCCTCTGCAATCTCCTGACTGTCAGGAAGCACATTCTCAGTCAGCTGCTTGAGGAGCTCTTTTGCCCGCTCTATGACAAAGCTCCTTTTGGATACCCTCACATCCTCGATGTTCTTGACTGTGATTTTTGCGTTGCATGGGCCTATCCTCTGAATGATCTCCATTGCGGCAGCGATGATGGCAGTTTCTGCCTTATCAAGGCTTGATGGGATGACGATAGTGCCTGCTGTCCTGCCTCCAGTGGTGTCGCAGTTCACTTCTATCCTGCCAATCCTGCCATTTTTCTGGAGCTCCCTCAGCTCCAGATCCTCTCCTA
>CAZTOO010000029.1:5654-8701 GCA_964615215.1 uncultured Methanosarcinales archaeon | reverse complement strand
ACTGTTTCAGTTCCTTATTGAGATAGACGGTGTTTGTCATGCCGTTCGGCATTTTTGTTATTAGTTCTCTTTCTTCAAGGCTCTTCAGGCATCTGGAAATCTTAACTCTTGAAAGTCCTGTCTCTTTTGCCATTTCCAATTGAGTTGACTCTCCTTTGTTGTTTATCAGAGAGTTCATTACTGCCCTTTCGTCTCCCTCAAGAAACCTTAATGTCAGGCTTACATCCTTATGGATTTGTACAATCCTCTTCTCATATTTCTCACTGATGAAATAGTAGGCGAGGCAGCCTATGAACATCCCAAAAAGCGACAGGAGGACCAGGATGATGCTTACTTCGTTTCTTATCTTGCAGTCAATGTCACAGAGCACTCTCTGGTTGAGATACGTGACTGAAAAGATAAGTATGGAGGCAAAGCCTGCTATGATGCCGAGGATAAGCAAGAGCTGGACAAGTTTATTGTTCCTGATAAGGCTCATGTTGTGATCTCCTCAGCTATTCTTTTTCTCATGTCTTCAAAGACTCCCTCATACAGTTTGTTATATCCGATGATGGGGACCATGGCAGTCATTGCTGCAACAAATGCTTTATCGAAAGGGATCTTGGCGATGATGCTGATGAGGTTCTCTTTGGCAAACGATTCAATCCTGTCTGAAAAGCCTTTGTTTATAGTATACTTGTTGATGATGATGCCTTTTTTTACCTTAAAGTGCTCCACTACCTCCAAAGCCCTGAGCAGGTCTGAGAATCCTGAGGGGGTGGGTTCAGTGACGAGAACTGCATAATCGTTGCCTGCCACAGAGGCGATGACAGGGCATCCGATGCCTGCTGCAGCATCGATGATCATGAGATCAGCCCCCTGTCCGATCTCTTTTGCTTTTTTCTTCACTTCAAAGACGACTTTGCCTGAGCCGGAATTGCCAGGCAGCAATTGTGCGGAGGCGATGAAAAAACCATGCCTTGTTCCTGCGTAGCCGATATAGGCGTTGTCAATATCTGCCAGTGTTATGGCTTTGGCAGGGCATACGAGTTCGCACACACCGCACCCTTCGCAGCCGAACATCTTTAGCTCTGGCTTTCCGTCTTTCCAGGCTAACGCCTTAAAGTGGCATGAATCGATGCATGTTCCGCATGCAATGCATTTTTCTTTGTTGATGACTGCCGCCTGATTGGTCGAGAGGGGTTTCCATTCACTATAGCTGTCAGTGGTGAGCCCGAAGAGGAGTGAGAGATTGGATGCATCGACATCGCAGTCAGCGCAGACAATCTTTTTCTCTCTCGAGAAAGCTACTGCCAATGAAGCTGCAATGCTGCTCTTTCCGACACCGCCTTTTCCGGATAATATGACTATCGATTTCATGTTATTTCATCCTGCAATGGTAACTATGTCCTTGATTACGATCGGATTGCCGCTCGAATATGCTGCGACAATCTCTTCAGAGTAAGGTATCTCTAATAGTATTTCTGAATCATATTTATCAGATAAATCAGATAACTGTCTCTTATCCCCCACATCTGACCTGTTTATGATTATCCTGCTCTTCTTGTTAAGGCGGGAAAGCAGCTGCAGGATGATCTCCAGATCATGCGCGCCTAAGGGCGTTGGCTCTGTGACAGCAATCACTTCATCTGCATGTTCCAAAGCTGCCACTACAGGGCAGTGCGTTCCTGCCGAAGTGTCTATGATGATATACTCATACCTGCCCTTATTCTTTTCAATCTCCTCATTTAACTGATTGACGATAAACTCAGAGATGGGCTGGTTTGTCTTCAGTTCACCTGACAGAAAATCCATGTTCTCTTTCTTTCCGGAATATATCCTGCCGATTTCTTTGGTGCTCCAGGCAATTGCCTTTGATGGGCACACCATCTTGCAGGCACCGCACCCATTGCACTGGCCTTCTATGAATAAGGGATAGTTGTCTGGAATGGACACTATTGCTTTTGTCTTGCACACTTTCCCGCATTTTCCGCACCTGGCGCATTTATCCAGATCAAATTCCGGGATTCTCTGTTCGACAGCCCTCAACTCTTTTCTTTCTATGCCAAGGATAAGATGGTCATTGGGGCAGTCGACGTCAGCATCCACCAGAAGGACATTCTTTTGTTTCGATAAGGCATAAGCTAATGCTGTGGCCACTGTCGACTTTCCGGTGCCTCCCTTTCCGCCTGTTATTGCGATAGTCCTCATGGCCTATACCTCCACTATCTTCCCCGAAGAGAGTCTCTCGCCAGGAAAAGCGCTGAGCAGGGCTTCTATTGCAGCGTTCCCTGTGCAATGGCCAGGATAGACCTTGACCACACCCAGTTCTTTCAGTTCTTTGATGGTCTTATTGATATCTTCAGGAGAATAGTTGAGCATATGGAACCCCCCTATCAGCGTTATCGTCTTTTTAGGGAACAGTCTTGCCGCATAGCGCACTATAGTTGCGATTCCCGAATGCGCGCAACCTGCTATTATCGTCAACCGGTCTTTCTCATTGATGACTGCTGCAGTGTCATCCAGCAGGAAATCCTCCTGCGGTACGCCGTCTTTCATCTGATGGCCAAGGCCCTGTTTTCTCTCTCCAGGGATCTGGCCTAAAAACCATACCTCTTCTGTCAGTCTGACTGGCTTTTCTTTGAGTTCCATCAGGGATGTGTCATACCCTTTTGGGAAGCCAATGTATCTTTTACCGCCATATTTTGGCAGCACGCAATGGGGATGCGCAATGATCCTTACTTTATCATTCATATGAAGAAAGGGGAATCCCCCTGTATGGTCATAGTGGCCGTGGCTGAAGATCAGATAATCAATATCTGCCAGATCCACACCCAGTCTTTGTGCATTCCTGAGAAACATGCCGCTCTGGCCAGTATCAAAAAGAAATTTCTTCCCCTGCTTTTCAAAATACACAGAAAGGCCGTGCTCGGATTCGAACTCTTGCTCTTTTTTCGTGTCTTCTACAAGGATAAAGATCTTCATTTTTTCAGACCCTGGATGATATACAGAGCGGCTAATGAGGGGTTTTGGCTTTCAAAAATCCTGTTATGGTGTATCCCTAAATA
>CAZTOO010000029.1:1204-5644 GCA_964615215.1 uncultured Methanosarcinales archaeon | reverse complement strand
GTCTGGGCATTTGATCAGGTTGACATAAGAATCCGGCTGTTTTCTTTTTTTCCTGTAAAACTCAGAGCCAGGATTCAACAGCATTGCCAGCACTTTTCCATCAGGCTTAAGCACCCTTGCTGTTTCTTGGAGCGCTTTGCTGTAATCATCTATAAACTGCAGTGATGCAACATAGATGGCAGCATCAAAACTGGACGGGGCGAATTCCATATGCTCTGCAGTGCCGACCACTTTCCGTATGCTGTCCGGCGCCCTTTCCAGCGCCTGTCTGGAGATATCGAGTCCTGTTACATTAAAGCCGTTCTCTTGCAGCCCTCTTTCTATTATTGCCGGTCCGCACCCGACACTTAATACGTCTTTACAGCCTTTTAATTCCTTCAAGAGATACCTGCTCTCTTTTTCAAACACCCGCCTCCAAAATTCAGATTGACACGATCCTAAGTATTTGTCCATTTTTGATTTAAACATCCTTTTTCAACCATTCCCTGGCTTCTGATTCAGGCAAAGAGCCAATAGCCCTTTCATTTTTTCTGTTGATTTTTTTCAGCTTTTCTTTTTAAAGTGATTCTCATCCGTTAATCCTGGATTTTTTATGAGTTACCTTCCAAATTTTGAGAGTTGTGAAAGAGAGGTGCTTTAATCCCACGATTTTGGGGCCATAACACACGTCGGGCAACGGCGGTAAATACTTTTGCCTTTGCCAGACCTTCTAAAATCTTGTTTACAAGAGTCTGAACAAAAATTAAATTTTTTGTTATGGACGTATTTAACACACACAGGTGCTTCTATTTCTTTTCCGCACCAGTCACATTTCAACGGTTATTCTTTTTTAAAAAATGAAAATAAGCCCATCTTTTTCCTCCTCCGGTCCAGGCCTCTTTCTCCCTTTGACATCTCTGGCTTTTGCATCTTCTGTAATGCCCGCTATTTTCCCTGCCATGATTACTTCTTGATTAAAACTCATCAGTCAGTCCCCTTTTGAAAAATAAAATCTCACATTATTACTGGTTCTTATTTGTATAAGGCTGTTTTCAACCAATCGTTCCAGGACCTCAGATACCTCTGCGTTCCCGAACCTGCTTGAGATCTCCTTTAATGTGCATGGCCTTCTCTTCAGCAGCCCAAGAATCTCTTCTCTCAATTCTTCATCAGTAAGTTTCCTGGCGACTGTTTCCGGCTCTTTCCCCTGGTAATGAACAACATCGATGCCGAGCCGGGATGAAATCCTCTTTGCTATAGCTTTCAGCTGCTTTTCGCTTATGGCCTCCACCCCGCCTATATCTGTAGGCCTATACGCAGTTCCCAGGTATACACTTATCGGCTTTTCCTCATGTATCTCCCTGTAGATGCCTATCAGTCCGGTTATGGAAGTCTCATCGGCATTTGTCAGACCCCTATAAGAGAATAGGAGGGTCTGGATGGCAAGGTCTGCTTCTATCTTCTTCAGGTTCTGGACAATCCCTGCAAGGGATGCGCCGTGGTAAGGGCGGTTGATCCTTTCAAACAGCTCCTGATGGGGGGCGTCTATCTTTGCAATAACTACATCACAGCCATTCAGGCCGTCCCTGACCTCTGGAAGATGCACAAAAGATGCATTTGTCAGGACTGCGATAGGCACACCGGTCATGGTCCGGATTCTTTCAGCGGCATATCCCAGATTGAGATTCAATGTCGGCTCGCCTTCTCCTGAAAAAGTTATATAGTCAGGATTCGTCTGTTCCACCTTCCTTCTCAATACTTCAAAAGCACCCTCCTGCAAGTCCATCCTCTTCGGAGTGCTCATTCTCAGGACCCTGTGTCCCAACTGGCAGTAAAGACAGTCAAAGGAGCACACTTTATCATAGCCTTCCGGAGCTTCAACTAAGTCAACACCCAGCGAGTTTCCCAATCTCCAGGATGGCACTGGCCCGTATATTTTCATCTCCTTCATTCCGACGCGCTTTTTTCCGAGCGCTATTTTTCGGTTCTGAATGTCTTCAATGCCCATTCTAGGCACGCGTCAATTTCCTGTGAAATCCTTAAGAGCCTTGACTGCTGCCTGCACATACATGAGGGAAGGTCCGCCTCCCATGAGGGTAGCGACAAAGCACGATTCCATGATCTCTTCTTTGGTCGCACCTGCATCCAGGGCGCCTTTCACATGGAAAGCTATGCACCATTGGCAATGTGCAGCGATTGACAACGCCACGCACATCAGCTCTTTTGTCTTCCTGTCAAGAGCGCCTGGCTTTTCTACAGCACCCATGAATCCCGAGAAGGCCTTCATCTGTTCAGGATATTCCCGGCCAAATTGTCCTAAGCTATTGTTTGCTTCTGCAAGCACATCTTTCATGTTTTCCATCCTTTCACCTCTCATGGTAGTCATGGCCGCAATCTCTTGTCTGGTCCTTAAGGTTGTCCAGATTCTTTAGTGCTTCCTTGACAGTCCTGTACTCTCCGGTCTTAAGGGATAATCCTTTCTGCTGAATGATAGCTATTGCCCTTCCGCCTATCGCTTTTGCAAAGATGGTTGTGGGATGCACTGCCTCTTCAATCTGATCGATAGGACTCTTGGCCGGGTCTGTGTGATCCAGATCATTCTCTATAATCTTTAATTCCTTCTTTGTCGCATCATAGACGCCGAAGAAAGGCGCATGGCCGAAATGCTGGCTTATCTCGGAGTCTTCTCCGTTGTTGTCAAGCAGTGGAAAAAATACCCTCTCTCCCCGTGTCTTTTCTTTTTTTGGCAGATACGGATGAGGCTCTGCGGTTTCAGAAATCATTTCAAGTTCGTCATTCAGAAATTTACTGATTGCATCCTCTGCTTTTCCTGATGCATGGTACGCAGCTATGCCTAATTTTTCAAGGACCGCTGTTGCATTGGGCCCTAATTCCCCTGTCAATATCTTTTCAGCCTTGAGTTCCCCTATCTGTTCAGCTGCCCTGATGCCTGCGCCATGGCCCTGCTCTGCTCCCTGATTCAAGACTGCATTTGTCTTAAGGATTTTATTGCCTTCAATGTCGACGATAAGGAAATATTTGCATCTTCCGAAACGTTGGTCGATAGCGCTCTCTATAGTGTTGTCCTGGCAAGTTATGGCGATTCTCATGTGTAACCCCTTGTTCTATTTTATCTCTTCCATCCTTTTCTTCAGCGATTCAATCTCCGAATTGATCTGTTTCTGGTCCGATTCCAGCATCCTCATCTGCTGTTCAAGCATCTGTCTTTGCTGTTCTTTTGTCTGCTCCAGAACAGTGGTTGCTGCAGCTGTTCTCCAGCCATACCCTCTGCCGAAGCCCATGCCCCTGCCAACTCCTCTTCCAAAGCCCCTTCTCATCCCTGCTCCGCAAGGCCCAAAGCCCCAGCCTGTGCCTGCTCCGCCTCCTCTCGGTCCTGTTCCGTCTCCTCCCGGCATTTTTATCTACCTCCCTATTATTTTTTGTTTTTTAGGGTAACATCCAAAAATGTCGGGAGACCAGCAAATCTTTGATTTGCGCTGCCTCCCGGCATTTTTATCTACCTCCCTATTATTTTTTGTTTTTTAGCCCCTCATCATCAGGCTTCCGCATTTCGGGCATTTCCTCTGATTGCAGGGCTGCCCCCTGATATGGGCTGTTTCATACTTACATTTAGGACAGATGCATACTCCTCCAGGTCCTGCTGCTGATGGCCCGCCCATTCTTCCTCTGCCAAGTCCTTGTCCCATAGGTCCTGTTCCGTCTCCTCCCGGCATGGTATAATCCCCTCCATGAATCTTTATTGCCTTGCCATTCACCAAAGCATCAGTCACTTTCTCTTTTGCTCTGGCCAATGCTCTCTGAAAAGTGGATTGGTGAATGCCCATCTTTCTTGCAGCTTCTTCCTGCCCAAGCTTTTCGATATTTGAAAGCCTCATCGTCTCAAGCTCATCGATAGTGATCTCGACCTCCTCTAACTCATTGAGAGGCACCGATCTGGGCTTGAAGTAAGTGACTCCAGGCTCGAAATTGACCACTTTTATCTTTCTCGGCCTCACCATTATGCATAATAATGCATAACTATATATAAATCTTTTGTTTTTTAGAAAAAGGACTAAAGATCTTGGTTTCTAAAGCTTTTATCGTTCTGAACGATAACCGCCTGCCCCTTGGCTGACTCTTCAGATTCGTCAACAGAAAGAACACATCAAATCTGCTTATTTCATCAGGAACTTCTTAAACTCCTCGAAAGCTTTCTTCCTATGGGAGATAAGATTCTTCTCATCCATACCCATCTGTGCGAATGTCTGTTTTTTCCCCTGAGGCAGGAAGATAGGGTCAAACCCAAAACCGGAAGTCCCTCGTGGAGAAACAATCGTTCCTTGGACTCTCCCTTCAAACACCAACGGCCTTTTCTCAGGCTCAGCATACGCTATTCTCGTAACAGCACTTGCTCTTTTGTCTTTGAACCCGAGAAGCATCTGAAAAATACCTTTAGCTCCG
>CAZTOO010000029.1:0-1194 GCA_964615215.1 uncultured Methanosarcinales archaeon | reverse complement strand
TCCGATAGCATCTTCAAAATATTTGATATATGGTCCTGGCAGTCCTTTCAATGCTGCACATTCTAAGCAGGTATCCTCTACAAACACAGTCTTCTTCAGCACATGGGCAGCATACCCTGCCTTCTCCATCGTTATCTCGACAGCATTCCCCTGCAGCTCAGGCACCGGCATGTTCACCTGCTCTAGAACAATGCCGCTGCCGGAAAGTATCTTCTTAGCCTCATTGAACTTATGGATGTTGCCAGTCACGAAGTAGAGAACTCTCGCTGTCTTGCCCGCACCTTTCACCTTCATAGCACCAGCATGGCACTGACTATTAATAAAGCTTTTGTGGCAATCTATATAAACTCACTCAGTTCTTACTCCCGTATGAACTTCCAAGGCCTGGGCAAGATAGAGGACTACCAGTTCTACCTAGATGTCGCCATACGCCGTTCCCAGAGGGAAGTCGCAGAATTGAGGGCAAACGTAAAGCTCAAGAATACAGACAAGCTCAACAAGTCAAAAGATATGGAGCTCTTGAGGATTACGATGATCGAGAGGGAGCTTTCAGCGGCATTGCGCCACATCATAAAAGCATTTCCCGGACTTGACGCTCTTGATGAATTCTACAAGCAATTGATCATGTTAAAGCTTGATTACGGACAGATAAAGAAATCATTAGGCTCTTTGCAGTGGGGCATCAACAAACATGCAGAATTCAGGAAATTCTATGAGGTCAAGATAAAGCACGTCACTGCATTGCCTCATGTCAACATGTATGCCCATCAGTATCTTGGCCGTGCAGCCTCTATCATGAAGCAATTGAAGAAACATCTTGAATATCTTGAGGAAGCGAGGAAGGTCATGCAGCAGTTCCCTACCATCAAGACAGGCCTCTATACTGTTGCGCTATGCGGCTATCCAAATGTAGGGAAGAGCACCCTCCTCTCAAAACTGACAGATTCAAAGCCTGAGATAAAGAATTATGCCTTCACCACCAAGCAATTGAACATGGGCTATATGAAGACGCAGTACAAGAGGCTCCAGCTGATTGACACTCCCGGCGCTTTAGACCGCCCTATCGAGAAGATGAACATGATAGAGCTTCAGGCTTCTTTAGTGCTGAAATATGTTGCAGAAGTGGCTCTCTATGTTTTCGACCCCACATTGGCATGCGGCTATTCGATAGAGGACCAATTGGAGCAGCTGAGG
>CAZTOO010000028.1:6227-8776 GCA_964615215.1 uncultured Methanosarcinales archaeon | reverse complement strand
TAAAAGAAAATTATGATTTTTATGAAAAGGGATTGAAAAGTATTAAAGAAAATAATAATCAAAAAAATACAATTGATTTAATTTATTTAACAAGTGTTTTGCAGGCTTATCACGAAGGAAAATCAGAAAGCAACTTTCAAAGAATTCAGGCCTGAAGCAGAGAAGCTAGGCCTCTCTTTCATCCCTCCTCTTGAGGGCACTCCCTACAACCAGGACCCTGAGATGCATGTTGAGGAAGAGCTTCTGGACATCTCTTATGATTCCTTCAGGTTCACCAACACAGAGCCAGGCTATTACCTCTTTGCAGCCTGCATCCTCGACTATGCTGAGAACTGCCATATGACGTATTCAGATATCATTGACACAGAAAAACTGCCCCAGGCCGCAGGGCCAGTCAATACTGTCATCGCTTAGGATACTTTTTTAAAGCAGAACGATTTTCAAGGAACACAACATGATCAAGATAACCATCGACAAGATCTACGACAAGATCAGGGAGAAGACAGGCCTCTCTGACGAGGATATCAACAAGAAGATTGAGGATAAGCTTTCTCAGCTCTCAGGCCTGATCTCCAGGGAAGGGGCAGCCCATATTATCGCCAATGAGCTGAATGTCAAGCTGTTCGAGCAGAACGGCAAGCTGAAGATCAAGGACATCCTTCCAGGCATGCGTTCTGTGACTGCAATCCTCAAAGTGCTGAGGCTCTATCCTATAACTGAATTCGAGAGGAACGGCCAGAAGAATAAAGTGGGATCAGCATTGGTGGGGGACGAGACAGGCACCTTACGCCTCACACTCTGGGGCAGCCAGGCAGACCACCTTGCACAGATGCAGGAAGGCACCATCCTCAAGGTCCAGGATGCCTATGTGAAAGAGAACCGGGGCAGGACAGAACTCCATCTCGGGGACAGGTCGAAATTGCTTCTCAACCCTGAGGGAGAGAGCATAAGCCACGTCAAGCAGTTTGCGACAGACTCTGTCAGGAAATCCATCAAGGATCTGGAGCCGGATATGGAGAATGTCGAGATATTGGGCTTTATCGTCCAGGTCGATGACCCACGTTTTTTTGAAGTCTGCCCCCAGTGCGGCAAAAGAATCCGGGGAGAAGAGCAGTACAAATGCCCGGAGCACGGCACTGTCAGGCCTATGGTGTCGTATGTCATGAACACTACTGTGGATGACAGCACAGATAATGTGAGAGCTGTTTTCTATAAGCGCCAGACTGAAAGGCTGTTGGGAAAGACTGAGGCAGAGATCCAGGCCTATCAGGCCAACCTCGCAGACTTTCCGAAACAGATCCTGCTGGGGAAGCCTGTCAAGCTTATCGGCAGGACAAAGATGAACCTCATGTTCAACCGCCTGGAATTCGTCACGCAGATGGTCTTCACAGAGCCAGATATCGAGGAGGAGATCCAGCACCTGAAGAAGGAGATTGAGGCGCTGAAGAAGAATCCTCCGGCACCTAGAAAGACTGAGATTGTTGAGACAGAGGAGTCAGAGCCTGAGGAAGAGCCCCCAGTTGAAGAGGAGACTATCTGATTCCTTGGTTCTTTATTTTCTGCTCTTTTCCTGGCCGTAATGGTTTGGCCTCCCCACACTCCTCTTCTTATTCGTCGTATCCAATAGAAAGTGACCATACATTTTACCGACTATTCGAAGAGTCAGCTTCTGTTTCTAAGCTACCGGCGTTGGGAACGAGCAACAGTGAATGCCCTCTTCTTATTCAACCAGAAACTATTTATACAGAATTATCTTATTTGTTGCCTATGGACAGGAAACGTCTGGACAAGCTGTTGAAATATATCCTGCTTACCCTCTTTTTCCTCTATACTGTCTTCTTCCTCATACTTGTGCCCCGCTTTTTTCAGTGGTGGAGGCTGTTCCAGATCTACTCCCCGATAGACGACCTTTCAGGCATCTACCAGC
This sequence comes from uncultured Methanosarcinales archaeon, assembly GCA_964615215.1. Taxonomy (GTDB): domain Archaea; phylum Nanobdellota; class Nanobdellia; order Woesearchaeales; family CAZTOO01; genus CAZTOO01. The sequence continues at coordinate 6,849 of CAZTOO010000028.1, read as the reverse complement.
TCATCCGTTTCATAACAATACTGCTGATACCCTTCATCCCGTTCTTCCTGAACTGGTTCTTCTGCAGGATAAGGGAGAGGAACAGGGTGCTCCCGATAATCTTCTATGCCACAGTCATCATCACGCTTCTCGCCCTGGCGTTCATCATCGTCTATGTCACCACAGCCTCAGCATACTTCCCCAAGATGCACTGCGAGCCTGGACTGGACGGGTTTGACGTGTGCAGGTACGGATGGTACAGGAACTAGAATAAGATAAAAAACAGAAAAAAGAAACCCTCACTTATGCTTTCTCATCGCAAGCGCAATTCCTGCGCCGATTGCAGCGGCCACACCTGCAGCGATGGCAGCGGATTTCTTGGGATTCTTCTTGATATACGCCAGCACCTTCTTCTCAGCGTGCAGAGCCTTCTTCTTCATCTTCTTGAGCTCTGTCATTGCTCTCTTCTTGTGCACTGCCAGCTCTTTCTTGGTAGGCATCTTAGGCATCTTGAATTTCTTTTTCATCGCTTTCTTCTTCTTAGCCATAGTCAATCCACCTCATAATTTGTATGAATAAGTAACTTATTATACTATATAATACTTTAGTTTTATTATGAGATTCTACACCCATCTTGCCTTCG
>CAZTOO010000028.1:0-6217 GCA_964615215.1 uncultured Methanosarcinales archaeon | reverse complement strand
CTCGCACTCCTTTTCTTTCCCCATCACCCTTTTCTTGTCCTGACAGTGGTCTTCTTTTCAGTATTTCCTGACATAGACCTGGCCACATCAAAACTAGGAAGGCATGCAAAGCTCATCCCTTTCCTTTTTGAGCACCGCACCTTTTTCCATTCACCATTGCTTCTCATCCTGCTTTTCCTGATAACAAAATTCCTTTTCAACACACAGATAGCTCTAGCAGCCGGACTAGGTTTCCTCTCCCATCTTGTCCTGGACCAACTGAACTACAAAGGCATCCCCTGGCTCTTCCCCCTCAATGGGAGGATCAACGGATTCTGCAGGAGTGGAGGAATAATAGACCATCTTCTCGCTCTCCTCTTCATAATGCTGTCCTTTTTCCTCTATCTCTCTTGACTGGCCAAGATTTAAATAAATTGAAAACACCCCTTAAGGACAATGGCACTCAACATCACCAAACTGCTCATCTCAGTCGCAGTCTGCCTTGCAGCAGGTTTCATAGGCTCCTTCTTCACATCATCCTCAATACCGACGTGGTACGCAGCCCTGAACAAACCTTTTTTCAATCCTCCTAACTGGCTGTTCGCTCCGGTCTGGACGCTCTTGTACATCCTCATGGGAGTTGCACTATATTTAGTCTGGAATACCGACCTGAAGACTTCGGCAATCAAGACTGCAATCATCATCTTTGTCGTCCAGCTGATTCTTAATGTGCTCTGGTCGCTCCTTTTCTTCGGCATGAAAGCTCCGCTCTATGCGTTCATAGAGATCATCATCCTCTGGCTGGCCATAGCCTTCACTATGATCAAGTTCTATCCGATTTCTCCGACAGCAGCCTACTTGCTCCTCCCCTATATTCTCTGGGTGAGTTTTGCCTCCATCCTCAATTTCTTCATCTGGAGGCTTAATCCGTAAAGAAAAAGCTGCAAAACAAAAGACTCAACCTCTCACTTCAAGAACCATTCTGTCGGCAGGAGCTGCTCTATGTGCTGCAGGTATTCCGGAGAGGCCTTGTTTGTCCTCACTACAACAGGTTTCTCATGATCTGCTCCTTCTGCTGAGAGCATGACACAGCACGCAGGAATCTCCGCTCCGCTTCTTAGCAAAACTGGCTGTTTGAGTATGAACTCCAGATCCTCATACTTATTTTCATAGAAACTGGTGTTAGGGTATCCTGTCTCAAGAGAGATATGGCCGACCCTCTGTCTTGACTCTATGATGCCGAAAGGCTCATAGCCTGTCTGAAAGAGAGGATATCTGCCTCTGGCAACCATTTTTCTGCTACAGAGCTTATTCACAGCATCAACGAACAATGCACGAATGCCCTGCGGTGTTGTGTCCCTAAAAGCCCCTAATTCAAACTCCTGTTCATCTCCTCTAAAATATCTGCTGCTGATTCCATCTTGTGAATCTGGAATCTCATTAAGTTTTTTTACAAGCCCATCTACGTCATAAAATACTGAGCTGAGTGGCTCTGGCTTCACATCCTGGTACTCCAGGAGATGTCCCTGAGAATCATATTTCAGAGTGACAGGCTCTGTTCTTCTGCCATCAAAATACTTCTGGCCCTTACCAAGATAGGAGCCATCTGGCTGCTGCTCTAATTTAATATCACCAATAAATTGCGCTGAACCTAAAAGGACAATCTTATTAGCTATTGTCGGAGTGTCAGTACCGCTCATAGGATATCCCCTTTTATAGAGTTTTACCTGACTAAAAAGAATACGATTTATAAAAGTTTAGTTTTCAGGCGCTCTCCCCTATCAGCAATGCGCACTCCGTAACTTCCCACTAGACATCCGTAAATTCTTCAATAGCTCGTCACAAAAACAAGCAAAAACAGACAAAAAACAAGCCCACTGGACACTGGACATGGCGGCGTGGCGTATTTAAAGCACCCGGCTCCTATAGATAGGTATGGTCCCACAGAAAGGGATCACCAACTTCAGCATCACATGATGCAGCTGATGCCAAAGCATAGTTGCTGATGATGTGTGAAACAAAAACCGAAAGGAATGGAGTTGAACAACATGCAAGTAGAGAAATTCGGCAAGAATCTGCCGGAAAAGAAATATAGTGCGGGAGCCATATCCGCGACCATATGGCGAAATGAAGGCAAAAGCAAGGATGGCGAAGCCTCAGAATACTTCTCAGTCGGGTTCGACAGGAAGTACAAGGACAAAGAGGGCAACTGGAAGACCACTTCTTCGTTGCGTGTAGCAGACCTGCCTAAGGCAGTCGCAGTGCTCAACCTAGCATACCAGTACCTGGTAGTCAAGGATGGGAGCGCCCAAAACACCTACACAGAAGAGGTCATCATGTAACTTCTTCACAACTTTTAAATAAACAGGTGAAATTATGCCAAGAAAACAGGAAATAGTACTTGAAGGGCTTGATGAAGACATGGAAAAGGAACTCGTGATGAGATCGAAAAAAGGTCCCAGCGGGAAGATGGAGATTGAGATCAAGGAAGAGGAGAAGAAAGAATTCACCCTCTCGGATCTGCCGGGCATAGGCCCAGCCACGCAGGAAAAACTGCAGATGGTCGGTTTCAATACAGTCATGTCTATAGCAACAGCAACGCCTGGCGAGCTTGTCGAAGTGACTGGAATGTCAGAGGCAGCTGCAAAGAAAATCATTGCAGCAGCACGCAACGGCATGGACATGGGCTTCATATCAGGAGAAGATTTCCTCCTTCAGAGGAAGAAAGTCTTGAAGATCAGAAGCGGTTCAGAAGCGTTAGATGCTCTCATGGGCGGGGGCTTTGAGACTGGCGCCATCACCGAAGCGTTCGGTGAATTCGGTTCCGGAAAGACCCAGATTGCCCATAATCTCTGCATCCGTATCCAGATAGAGGACCCTACAGCAGTCGCTGTCTACATAGACACAGAAAATACCTTCAGGCCTGAAAGGCTTGTGCAGCTGGCGAAAGGTGCAGGTTTGGACCCGGAGCAGGTGCTGAAAAACATTAAGGTAGCCAGGGCTTACAATTCAGACCATCAGATGCTGCTGGCTGAGAAGGTAGAGGACCTTATCACCAAAGACAAGCTGAATGTTAAACTGATTGTCGTGGATTCTTTGACAGCCCACTTCAGGGCAGAATTCATAGGAAGAGGCACCCTTGCGGAAAGACAGCAGAAGCTGAACAGGCATATGCACTCTCTCATGAAGCTTGCCGACACCCATAACCTGGCAGTGTATGTGACCAATCAGGTCATGGCAAAGCCGGATATGTTCTTCGGCGATCCTACGCAAGCAATAGGAGGCCATGTGGTTGCACACGCCTCTACATTCAGGATCTACCTGCGCAAAGGAAAGAAAGGCTCCAGAGTGGCGAAACTCATAGACTCGCCAAGCCTGCCAGAGGCAGAATGCGCCTTCTATGTGGAAGAATCAGGCTTAAAGGAGATTTAAGCCTTCTTTTTACTTTTTTTCTTCTATTTCTATCATAACCTTTATATAGGGAACCCTGTTTTTTACTCTTAAATAGAGGAGATTCCCGCAAGGTGTCTCCCCATTAATGGAGGACTTAAAGACCATGTACGGAAGAAATAGTTTTAGTAGGGGGCCAACAAGAACCCCGGTTAGTGTAGGAGAGGAATTGGATGTCTCCATCGAAGCAGTTGGAGAGAAAGGCGACGGCGTAGCCAAGAAACAGGGCTATGTCATCTTTGTGCCTGGCACCAAAGCTGGAGAGACCTGCAGGATCAGAGTGACCAGGACTCTTAAGAATGTGGCTTTTGCTGAGAAGATTGGCGAAGCGGAAGGACCTGTAGAGCAGTCCCAGAGGCCGCCTCAGCAGCAGGAGCAGTCTGAGACACAGGAAGAGGAACAGCAGGAAGAAGCCCCTCAGGAAGACTCTGAAGACTTCGGAGAAGAGGAAGCTGAAGAGGATTCTGACGACGAAGAGTCAGATGAGGAGCCAGAAGAAGAGGCCGAGGGCGAAATCCAAGAAGAGGAAGAGAAGTAACTCTTCTTTTCTTTGCTTTTTTATTTCATCTTTTTCTATTGTATCTGTTTCTATTATCTTTCCCTATCTGAAGAGTCAGCTTCTGTAGCTAAGGCTATGGGCATTTCGTTCTCAAGCCGCGAAGAGCTTTGGAACAAAGCTGAATAGCCCAGCACCTCAACACTACTCTTCTTCGTAGGGGAAAGAACAACTTGAAGCAAACAAAACATTTTAAACAAAAGAGCATTTCCTTAATCATATGAGACTCTTCATCGCATTGGAATTCAGCGAAGAACTGAAAGCCTACTTCAAAGACTTGCAAGATCGTTTACCAAAAGACACCATCAAGGCCTCCTACCCCAAAGACTATCACCTCACGCTGCTCTTCTTAGGGGAAGTAGAAGAAAATAGACTTGAAGAGATAAAGAAGATTCTCTCACGCATAACCTTCAAAGAAATAACTATCGAAACAACAGCTATAGGCTTCTTCCCCAACGAAAACAGCCCGAGAGTGCTCTGGCTGGGCCTGAAGGAGAACAAAGAACTGATGGCTCTTCAAAGACAGATAGCAACATCTTTCCATGAATACACAGACGGAAAGCAATTCCATCCCCACATAACGTTGGCAAGAATCCATATTATCAAAGACAGGCAGGAGTTTCAAGAGAAGATGAAGACTATACAGCTCAAAACTCAGAAACAGGCAATTAACAAGTTCTCATTAATCAAAAGCACCTTGACTCCGCCTGGGCCGCTCTACGAAACCATGATAGAATATCCTGCTCAGGAATAATATCGCTTATTCTCCGAACGCTGTTCAGTATCAAGCTGCGATTCAGGCTTATTCACTCTAGGTCTATGGGAGTCCTTGTCACGACGCATGGTAATTCCCAAACCAGTCAAAAAACGGTTCATCCCGTCTTCCATCTTGAAAGGCCCATGCACCACTCCCGAAACAGCAGGCTTGCCGTCAAACACAATAAGCGAGTCAGAGAGATAATCCACAAACAGCAGGTCATGGTCCACAATCAACGCGCAAGTCCCGCGCAGTTCCATGATGTCCTTAATCACCTTAGATATTATCAGCCTTTGCTCAACATCAAGATATGCAGAAGGCTCGTCCATCAGCACAAGATCAGCATCCTGGGACAAACAATAGCATATAGCCACACGTTGCAGCTCCCCACCAGACAATTCACACAGCTTTTTCTCAAGCAGGGGCTTGATGTCCAGAGGTCTTATCAGTGTGGTCTCATGCTTCTTCATAGCCTGCTGCAGGAACGTCATCACCAGATCCTCAGAATCAGTAGATAAGTACTGGGGCTTGTATGCCACTTTCACTTCAGTCAGCACCTCACCCCTGTCAGCCTTCTCCACACCGGCAAGGATCTTGACAAACGTAGTCTTGCCAATCCCATTTTCACCTAACACTCCAACCACATGGTGCTTCTTCAGCTCTCCTTCAGCAGCAGAGAGATGGAACTTACCAAGCTTCTTCCCAATGCCTTTCCAGCCGGTAATCATGTATCCTTTCGAAGCAGGCCTCACAGCAGCTTTCTCGAACTTGATGGCATTCTCCCTGAACCTCACATTGTCCTCTTTAAGGAACCCCTGCAGATAACTATTAATCCCCTCTCTTGTGCTCTTCAGCTGGCTGCAGATGCCATAAGCACCTTCATCGCCATACATGATGTGCACCAGATCAGTCATATAGTCTAAGATGATGAGGTCATGCTCCACCACCATGACTGCAGTCTGTTCATTCGCAAGCGTCCTGATAAACTGCGCAACCCTGATCCTCTGCTTGATGTCAAGGAAACTTGTCGGTTCATCAAACACATAGAAATTCGCTTTCTTCAGTACAGTAGCAGCAATAGCAACCCTCTGCAACTCACCGCCTGAGATTTTTGAGATGTCGTTGTCCAGCACATCAGCCAGATCAAGCTCTTTCACCAGCCTCTCCAAAGGGTAGTCAGGATTCGTGTTGGTGATCTTCCTCAACAGCACTCCCACTTTCCCTTTAGCAGCCCTGGCAATCACATCCACATTCTGCATCTTATAGGAGATAGTGACCTGGCCATCCCTGACTTTCTCAAAGAAATGTTGAGCCTCAGAACCCTTAAAGCGTTGCACCAGTCTGGCATAATCAGTCTCACCTTTATGCTTCCAGTCCCCGAAATTCGGCCTGAGAGCTCCAGCCAATATCTTGATGGCAGTGCTCTTCCCTATGCCATTCCTGCCTACAATTCCCACCACTTTCCCGAACACAGG
>CAZTOO010000027.1:0-9213 GCA_964615215.1 uncultured Methanosarcinales archaeon | reverse complement strand
AGGAGGTGGTGACTTTCTCGACAATCTGCTGGCTGGAGGCAGGCGCGCACACTGCCCTGACGCTGCAGGATGCCTCTCCTTTCTTCACTTCCTGCCACTGGTCCCAGTAGGTCTGCACGCCTGGGAACGCAGAGACGTCAAGAGGCTGGATGATGTTGTGTTTGTCGATGAACTCACCGGCATAGCACACCCTATTGAAATTCACGGCAATCGGTGTGATATCGGAGATGCCGACCTGGCCGTTGTCGTCCCCGTCTATGAAATAGGATATCCATGAGGATGTAGGTGTGAAGAGCTGGTGCACCATATAATACAGTTTCGTGTCAACCAGTGGCTGTCCTACTTCATCAGGGGTTATCTTCTCTACTGCCACGGTAACTTCTGTTTTTGGTGTTTTCGTAAGATCATAGAACAACGCCTGAAATGTGTCAGGGAAGTCAGCTTCAGAAGTGATCTTCACATTCCCCTCTTTAGTGAGGAGGTTCATATTCTTCAAGATGACGTGCTGAGTTGACAGATACTGGATATCAGTACCTTTTGCCGTGTTTGGATCTATATACTCAATATACCAAAGCTGCGTTGGCGGAGAGTCAACGGTATCAGGCACATCATGATGGAAATGCATGGCAATAGGAGTGAGATCTGATACGCCTACTTCACCATTCAAATCATAATCTGGACATTTAGAATACCCTGTTGAAGGAGTCATCTTACAGGTATTGTAAACATAGGTGTTGAAGATGCCTGCCTTGCTGATGCATTGCGTATCGTCTGTTGAACTGATGAGTCCATCGCCGTTCAGGTCATACTTGGAATAGCCGTTGGTAAACTCCAGGTCTGGATTAATAGGTGTCTTGATTCCCTGTGCACTCACCGTGTACCATTCAGAAGGGCCTCCGTCAAGATTGTCAGAGGTGATGTAGCCGTTGTCTGCAGTCAATTGGCCTTTCGGCGCATCAGGGTCGCATACTGCATCAGGCTTTCCGGAGACAGGACGCCTTGACTCAAAGCAGTTCTTGTCTGTCTTGAAAGAGTTGAACAGGTCAAGATCTGCCTGGTTTATCGTTCCATCTATCTGGAGGTCAGGGCAGAGGACGCATCCTGTCGGCGGAGTGTAGATCACCTCCGACTCTTTCAGGCCTTCGTGGTATATGATGATGTCCGGAGGGGAATATCCCAAGTCATCCCAGTCAACCTCTGTTGCTGTGCACATCTCAGGAGTGCCGAAATCTGTCCAGATGCCGTCGCAGTTCCTCTGGAGAGCTGTGCAGTCATAGGCGCTGCATTTTTCTTCCTCAATACCGGAGAGCGTGCCCTCGTAGCTGATGCTGCCCAGAGACACATAACTCTCATCAACATCGTGGGTGATGGATTCTGTGGTGCGCTCCACGACAGCGCAGTAATGGTCACCGATGTAGGAATTGGCAGGCACGCACTGAATGTTGTAGCTGTCAGGGTCATCGCGGAATTTCGCACCATCATAGAATTTATTGGCATCGTCTGTGTTGAACCAAATCTTAGGGTATGCCTTGATGACGCTGATAGGTGTCTGTTTGGTGTCGTCGAACTTGAAAGGCACGAAGGCAGATTCCTGGACCAGGCTGACATCGACATAATAGCCAGGGATAATCTCTCCGGGCTGGCAGGGGCGGCTGTCGAATATATAGGCTGATGTGTATTTCGGATTCAGAACCTCATCCAGCACTGCCATATCATTCCCACTGATAAGCCCGTCGCAGTCCATATCTGCAGCTTCAAGGTAAGAGTGGTCTGTTATGAGCTGCTGGATGACAGAAGAGTCGTCAGTGAAAGTGAAATCATTGTTGCCGTTCAGGTTGGGGCATTTCAGGGGGCAGTCAAGGCTCTTCTTCGGCCTCAGCACCTGCCTGGTGGCATAGTCAGCAGTGGGGTTGACAAGGCACATGTCCTCTTCAGGACAGTAGCCGGAATACTTATTGTCCCATGAGGTTTTTTTCCTGGAGAAGTGCCATTCGCCGTCGATGCACCGCTCTCCTGCCTGGAGAGGGTCATACACCAGGTCTCCCTGGGCCTCGAAGAGCTGGGTGTCAAGCGGGCCATAGCCGTCCTCATAGAAGATGCTCTTCTGCGGAGGAGCCAAAGGCTCGTCAGCCATGTTCTCCACACATCCCGGGGTTATCCACCACATGGCAAGAGGGTCATTGCTCACATACCTGCTGGGCGGATTGTAGATGTCGTTCTTGCCTATACCGAGCTGAGGGTCGCGCCAGCAGTAGTCTGGGCCCGGACAGCAGGCAGCAGGTGCTGCTTCAGCCCCATAACGTTTCGGCACTTTGCCGTAGAGATTGTATTTGACATTGTCTCCGGAGTCATAAGGGCTGCAGAGCACATGGATAGGCGCCACATAGGTCTGGACAGTATTTGACGACTTGAAGACATTCGGCAGCAGGGAAGATGCGTTGAATCTCATGTCATAGACCAGATTCTCATCAAACACCTTCTTGTCAAATGCAGGCAGCAGGTAATCAGTGTGCCTCATGAGATAGTCGACAGAGATATCGCACAGCGCAGAGGAGTAATAATGGTCCTCGGAGATGGTATAGGGCTCCATGGCAGAAAGGTCCTTGTGGTTGGGAGAGTACTGGACAGCGCCGCCTGCATCTTTCGTGATGGTGAAATACTGCACAGTCTGGTAGAGCCCAAGGCAGGTGCGGCTGCTGCCGCAGAAATCAGTTCCTGTGTACTCCATATCATTATAATCAGGCAGCAGATTCAGAATGCCTGCATGCCAGCCTGTTGTGGTCCATGGCTTGTCATAGGAGAAATAACTGTTTTCCAGCTCCACAGTCTCAAATGTCCTGTCGGTGACTGAAGAGGTCAGGCCTCTGGCCTCTGCTTCTGTCATGAGGTCTCCTTCAGGATTGCCCCCATCCTGCTTGATCTTTGAGAATAACGTAAAGCCATTGGCAAGATACCCCTCTTTTGCACCTTTTGAGCTGGTGAGCGTATAGTAAGGATCCTTGACGAAGCCCTGCTCCTTGTAGGAGCAGAGATAAGGGTCAACACCGCCTTCTGTGGTGTCTGGGTCTGCTGAAACGATCTGGCAGTTTCCTGCATGAGTGAGGAGATAGCCTGACAAGCCAACAGGGAGGGTCTCTCCATCTTGAAATATGAGGGGTGTCTCCACGTAGTTATGTGGGGTCTTGTTCAGCAGAGTGGTGGGTGTGAGAGGCTGTACACCTACCACTGAATTGAGATCGCAGCTCATGAAGTTGCCGTTGATGTTCGCTATCCTTCTGCCGAGATTGGTAAGATGGTAGGGGTAGTAATAATTCCGGTAAGGGTTGGTCAGCTGCTGGTACCAGTCAGCATCCACCATCCACATGCTCTTGTCTGCCAGCGTAGAGGCTGGAGGTATGCCCACATTCTGGAAACAGGCAGCTCTGTCGCCGGAGGAGGATAATGCTGAGAAATAAGCTCCCCTGTAAGGGGAATTCCCTGCATCATCTGTAAGGCCGAAGATGCTATTCTTCCCGCCACAACATCTGCCTCCGACCCAGACGCCATGGTTGACTGCTGAAACGCATTCTGCCTCTCCAGCCTGGCTCAGGGAGAGCCATGTGCCGTCAGGACTGCAGGTGAAGGAACCTATATTAGGGACAGTAATGAACTCTCCTGTGATGCGTGTATACCCTTGGGTTGGGTCTCTGCGCAGAGTGTTGAAGTCTGACTGCGGGCAGGAGGAAGGGACAGAGGAAGTGCTGGCATCCCCGATGCACTCTGCCCAATAGTAGCCTTTTGCTGTATCCTGAAAGCAGATGAAGTCGTGTTTGCCTGCGTAGGACACTATACTCCCCATCTTCGTAGAGATGCAGGGAAGGAAACCGTCAGCAGGACTAATGATGAAGTTGTCCACTCCACTATAACCGGTCTTCCACACGCAGCCGTAATACGCTGACTTGTCCTGGAACCACTGGAACTGTGCAGGAGTCTGCTGCGCTGCATCGAAGACGTTTGCTGCGCAGAGGTAGTTGTTCTGGATGGTGGGGACATCTAAGGATTTTGTTCCGTCAACGTTGTCACCGGGGTCTGCAGGCGACCTGGTGTCGTCGCCGCAGCATTTGTCTCCAGTATTGCTGCCCTGATAGACATCGTCGGGGACTGCATCAGGGTCCCCTCCCCAGGATGCGAGGATGTTTGGATTAGATTTGCATGCATAGGAAGAGCTTCCTGTCCCGCAGCCGTCGTCTGGAGTAGTGTCACAGTCATTGTCTTCTGGATCGTCAGGTGGGGGTGGCTGGCCGCAGACAACTGCCTTACAGGCCTCAGTACCACCACAGATTTCTTGCTCACTCAATGTTGCTGTCGAATCAACCCAATATGCATAGCTGAGAGCTGGATCAAGTGTTGCTGAGATTGTTACTGGCTTGTAATTGCCGAAAGCTGAGGGAGTGGTACAGATGGCATTCTGCTCGTCAAGATTATCGACATAAGGTATGTTAGGGATGGAACCGCTATTGCTCCCATCATTAAAGAAGGCAGGCTTGTATTTCTTTGCGGTGGTGGAATCAATGATGCAACGGTAAGGAGAAGAGATAAGTGAACCAGTACCAGAATCTTTTATAGGAGAATCTTCAGCATTTAATTGACCAGGAGTGAACTTGTAAAAACCTGCATCTGTCCTGCAATCAAAGTATTGAGAGCCACCACCTGCCAGGGCCATCTTGATAGACCAGCAGCATTTGTCTACATTAGGAGCCCAGCCGTCATACCAACCAGTACTGTCAGGTGTACAAGCAGAGGAGGTTGTAGGCCTTTTTCTGCAGGCGTTGCCTGATGTTACAGGACTACCTTCAGTATAAGTAATTTCGAAATGTGCTTTATCAGCACCTGCATTCTCAAAACTATTTCCTTCTTTAAAGATAATCTCATATTTAAGAGGAGAAATGAGATAGCGGTTGGTTGCAGATCCCTGAAATCTCAGCGCATAAGATATACCTATAATCTTGTTCTGAGGCCATGCCAAAGGAGGAACACATGTGTCAGTAACACCGATAATTTTTTGGTCTGTAGGAGGAGGATTGCCTTCTTGAAAGAAATGACAGACTTTTGCATCATTGAAAGTGGCAAGCTCTGTAGAGACACTACCGATGCCGTTTTGAGCATAGGTAGTTATTGTCAATTTCTGAAGAGGATTTAAAGGAGGTACAGGAAAGCTTATACTTTTGTACCCGGAAGACTGACAATCAATATGTCCTATAAGAGTCCCTCCTGCGTTCTTAGCCTCGCCATAATAAGAAGTTCCAGTATCATCAGGGGTAACTAATATACTGCCCTCATTTCTGTTATCAGCACCTTGAACTTCACATAAAGAAGCCTGTATCCCCATGACAGTCTGTGCAAAGAGGAAAAGGGAAACCATAAGGATAACGGCAAAGAGCATAAGAGAAGATAGTGGTCTAGAGCCCTCTCTTGCACCCCTATATCCATCACTAACTAGACAACTATCTTGACGTACCACTTACACACCTTTTTATTGGCGTTTGTTAGGGCTGGTTTGTATTTAAAGGTTTCTAAAAAAAAGAGCAAGGGGAATAGAGGGTTATTCACTCTCTGGATAGATGAAGGTTCAGGATAACTTCTTGGGATATCACGATAACATTAATAAAGAGAGAAAGGCTACTTCAATACTATGCAGATAACAAAAGGGAAGATTGTCCTGAAGAAGGAACTGAACAAGATGGACAGGTTTGTCCTTGATTTCGTAAAAGTCCTGAAGAAGCATTCCCAGTATGTGCTTATCTCAGGCTATGTCGCCATCCTGTTCGGAAGAAGCAGGATCTCTGAAGATATCGATATCCTGATGCCGAAGATGGACAGCAAGAGCTTTACCGTATTGTATCGTGACCTGTGCAGGAGCTTCTGGTGCCTTAACGGAGCAGATAAGAAAGAGCTGTATGACATGCTTGAGACAGGGCATTCCATACGTTTCGGGAAGAAAAAGAAGGTCATCCCGAACATGGAGCTCAAGTTCATGAAGAACAAAGTGGATGAGATCACCTTCAGGGAGAAGATACAAGTCCATCTAGGAAAGAACATGCTCTTAGTATCGCCGATAGAGCTTCAGATAGCGTACAAAGAAAACATCCTCAAAAGCGATAAAGATATGGAGGATGCGCTCCATCTCAGAGAAGTCTTTAAAGAGCATCTGGACAAGGAAAAAGTTAAATACTACGAGCATCTGGTGAAGCAGTATGGATAAGAAGAAAAACACCGAAGACAGGATGTGGATGGTACGATACTGGGCTGAATACATACGCACACACCCTGACAAAGACTGGAGCAGGCAGCAGAAAGAGTTCATTGACGCACTTCTTTAGGATATCAATTATTTCTTACATCTGTTAAAATTATTTAACAGAAAGGTTTATATCAGAAAGAGGACTTTATGGCACGTATGATAGAAATAACAGCAGTGGGAGGATACAACGAAGTCGGCAGGAACATGACTGCGGTCAATGTTGATGGAGAAACAGTGATATTCGACATGGGCGTCTATCTCGACAACTACATCCCTCTGAACGAAGACAACGGCGTGATAAAACTCTCGACGAAGAAACTCATCGAGGAGAATGCTGTTCCTGACATCGAGAGGGTGGCTGACAGGCTGGTGAATGTGGTGGCCATTGTCCCGACACATGCGCATCTAGACCACCTTGGGGCTGTGCCTTTCCTGGAAAAGAGGTTCAATGCGCCTATCATCATGACACCCTATACACATGCTGTCCTGAAAGTGATATGCAAGGACCAGGGCTGGAAGCTCAAGAACCAGGCACTTTCTATACCCACAAACACCATCTATAAGCTGACTGACAGCCTGGAGCTGGAATTCATCAACATGACGCATTCAACTCCCCAGACAGCTGCAGCAGCACTGCACACCCAGTACGGGACCATCATCTATGCCAATGACTTCAAGCTGGACAATTCGCCTGTCCTGGGAAAGCCCCCTGACTATGAGAGGCTGAAAGAGCTGGGCAAAGAGGGTGTGTTATGCCTCATCTCTGACAGCACGTATGCAGCTGCTGAGGAGAAGACACCTTCTGAGGCATTAGTCGGGGATATGTTAAGGGACGTGTTATTGAGGCTGGACAATAAGGGTGCCGGAATCATCATCACGACCTTCTCCTCCCATATCGCCAGGTTAAAGACGATTATCGAGACCTGCAAGAAGCTGAACAGGAAAATCGTGCTGCTGGGCAGGAGCCTATGGAAATATACTGAAGCAGCAAAAATGATAGGATTGGTGAATTTCGAGAAGGAAGGAGAGCTGAAGAAATATCCGAGAGAGATTGAGAAGGCGCTGAAGAAGATCTCCAAAGAAGGCAAGGACAAGTATGTCATCATCTGCACAGGCCATCAGGGCGAGCCTAATGCAGTGCTTTCGAAACTTGTCAATAATGTATATGACTACAGGCTGACGAGTGAGGACCATGTCATCTTCTCCTGCAAGGTCATCCCCTCTCCAATCTCCATACAGAACAGGAAGATCCTGGACAGCAAGCTCAAGGAGAGAGGTGTGCATCTCTTCAAGAACATCCATGTGTCAGGCCATGCTGCAAAGGAAGATCTGAGGGAACTGGTGGACATGCTGAAGCCCCAGCACATCATTCCTGCGCACGGGGACATGAAGAAGAGGGTTGCGTTTGCAGAATTGGGCAAGGAGCTGGGATATGGGTCAGGGACCATCCATCTGCTCTCCAACGGAGAAAGCGTGGGGATGGAGTAAAAATTTATAAAGACCGATTTTAGCTTATTCTTTTACTATGACTCGGGGAAAAAATGTATTTTTGGTGCAGGAAAGCTCTGGTTTTCCAGCTGTAGACGGCGCATTGGATGCAAGAAGGAACAGAGAGTTTGCTCTTGTCAGTGAAGAGAATATCATCCTTTCAAGAGACAGCATCGGAGAGGTGTATGGTAAAGCAGGCCTATTCCAGTATGAGGGCCTTGACAATATGTTCATGTTCATCGTCTATTCCCATGACCTCAAGACTTTCTTCGCTAGGCCTTTCATGGACACGAGAGGGCACTGGGATGAGCTGAATCTGACTTTTCAGGCAGTAGATGTCCTTGTAGAGCCGCTGGAGAGGCTCATCCAGAAAGAAAAAAGCCAGGCTATCGCCATTCCTATAAGGGACTATTATACGCTCACTGCCAATTATGGCGAAAGGGCATATGTCTTCTCCAGAAATGCTGTAGGCGAGAGAAAAGAGCACGTGCAACAACTTTCTTCTATTTCAGATATCCTTGAAAGAAGGCTCGAACAGAGGTATGGTGTCAATCCTGCGGGGATAAGAACCTATGCCATTGAGAAAGCGCCATTTGAGATAAGATTGGTGCCTGAGAGCGGACTGGTCATTGTAAATAATAATCCTGTTCTGTAAAGGAGAGAACGCTTTCTCTACTATCCAACCTTCTTAAGGAGCAGTTGGAGTGTCTGGCGTTGGCTCTCGAAAGCCTGAGTGGCTGTCTCCAAATCCTGCATCTGCTGCTCAAGATGACGGAGGTAAAGGTCTAGGGCTCTGAGGACATACTTGTCCAGAATGTCTATGACACGCCCTCTTTCCTGATCGCTCCTCATCTTTTTGTTAGCATAACCTACTAAGGAAACAACATCATTCTCCCTTCCTTTTTCCGGTTCTGCGAAAAAGACTGCGAGAATGTCCTCCTGCTCAGACTTTACCAAAGGCACGTCGTTAATATGTGCCTGTCTGGCAAATTTGAGGAACCACTTCCCATTGAGTGCGATGGGGGCTGCATCTGCATGACTTATTTCGCCTGAAATGATGCCCTGTTTGATATGGATAAAGGTGTTGAATATCTTTTTCAGATGGTCTAAAAGCGTTATTTCCTCTGCCTTGAGCTTATGTAGTTTAAAAAGAATCTGCTTCAGTTTATCAATAGAGCCTTCGATGTCTTTTCTTGCCGCTTCGAGATCATCAACAGGAGTATGGCCAAATAAGCCCATTTGACTCACCTATCAGACGTATCTCTTTGATAGAGGCAGTCTACTTAATAAACTTTCCCTTCTTGATAACAGAAAAGAATATAAAGAGACCGCCACTAACCAGGGCTATCATCATATGAGGGGGATTGTACATGAAACTGACGCTTGCGGATCCTAAATACCTGAAAGACAGCATCAACATCCTTTCTGACCTGGTGAGAGAAGGA
>CAZTOO010000026.1:0-9338 GCA_964615215.1 uncultured Methanosarcinales archaeon | reverse complement strand
GGCTCTCAGGTAGGTCCCATACCCTGAAAGGACATTGCCTGTCACCTGCTCTGGAGGGAACGTGGCAGGGACTGTGATGAGGCTGGTCTTCAGGCCATAGGCAGAAGTGATGTTCCAGAGAGTGTTGCCGTGCCTGTTGGAGGAGAATTTCGGCCTGAGATGTGCCTGAGAAACAGTAAGCATGGCAGATTCCGGCCTATAGCTCTTTTCAGCCATCACAATCTCATCGAAGATGCCTGTCTTTCCAGGATTCATGCCGGTGGCAAAAGAGCTCCATGCAGCAGCCTTCTGCGGATAACGTGTATCCACCCGTGCAAAGGAGCCTGAATCCCGTAATGCTGCAAGGTGAGGCAGCTGTCCTGCATCCATATATTCCTCGAAGAGATCTGCATCTGCAGCGTCTATGCTGATGACAATGACTCTCTTCTCAGCCTGGGTGAAATATTCTATCACTTTGGGAGAATAGGACTGGTAGAGAAAATAGCCGAGTAATGATGCGAGAAAGAGAGCCAGCAGGAGCAGGATTATCCTTCCTGAAAAAGACTTTCTCCTCTTTTGCTTCCCATTAGCCTTCCCGTTTGCCATAGCCAGCAGAGGAACACTTCCCCTTTATAAGGTTTTTTCGGATAGGTGAAGGATTAGAAATCCCTGGTGATCATATAATCAGCAAATGCCAGGAGCTGCTGTCTTGCATCTGACTGTTTCAGGTCTTTCTTCATCGAGGAGACAGCGTCCTGGATTAAGGAAGCTGCCCTTGCCTTTGCATAGGCTATTGCCCGGTATTTCTCCAGCAGAGCGATTGCCTCATCGATATCTTCTGCCGCAGCAGTATGCCGTTTCAATATGGACAGTAGCCTCTCTCTGTCGGCAGGAGTCGCTTTCGAAAGCGTATGCACAACCATGAGCGACATCTTTCCCTCGGTAATGTCTTCGCCTTTCACTTTCCTCCACTGCTCAGAGGGCTTCACATTCAGGATGTCGTCTTGTATCTGGAAAGCAACGCCTGCAAGATGGCCGAATTTCTCCAGTGCTGCCACCTCTTTCCTGCTGCCGCCCATCACCGCAGCACCTAGCTTTGCAGCTGTGCTGGAGAGGCACCCAGTCTTGAGCATGCACATCTGGAGATAGTGTTTCTCTGTTATGGTAGCATCTGGATGGTTATGCCAGTGGATGTCCAGCGCCTGACCGAGATGAAGCTTCAGCATGTTCTCTGTCACGATATCATAGACAGCAAGCCTTGTCTTCTCATCATAATGCCCCAGATTCCTGAACAGCACCAGGAACGGGAAGAAATAGAGTGCGTTGCCTGCATTGATAGCGACATCCTCGCCATATATCTTATGCAACGCCTCTTTGCCTCTCCTCATCTCAGACCTATCTTCAATATCATCTGCGACCAGAGAGCCGTTATGGAGCAGCTCCACTATCGGCACCAAAGGTGTGATTTTCTTCACTACCTCTTTCTCACTCTTTTTCGTGACTGCCTGTGCGCATAACAGCATCAACCCAGGCCTCCACATCTTGCCTTTCCTGTCAAGGAGGTCATATACTGGTTTTGAAAGAGCCTCATTCAGGGCATTGATATCATAGGAAAGGGCATACTTCGGCTCATGCAGGTAGTTCTTCAGCCACATCCTGGAGAATTCCCTCGGGAAGACCTTTTCGATCTGCTGCTGGCATTCCTTTCTGTGTCTTGCGAGGAGAGCATTGATGTCCATGGATTGCTTACAGAAATTCCATCTATAAATAGGTTTTCCTTATTTCTGAAGTTCTTGCAGGAGGAAAGACAGAGAAAGGATGCTTTGACCATAACCTATTTAAACCAATGGAGAAAAAGCAGCCTTATGAGAATCCTCATAACAGGAGGCGCAGGCTTCATAGGAAGCCAGGTCGCTGACAGATTCATCGGGGAAGGAAATGGTGTTGCCATCATCGACAATCTTTCCTCTGGAAAAAGGGAATATGTCAATACAAAAGCCGAGTTCTTCGAGGCAGATATCAGGGACATGAAAAAGCTGGAGGTCATCTTCCAGAAGGTAAAGCCAGAGATAGTCATCCATGCAGCAGCGCAGATACAGGTCACCTATTCGGTCCAGCATCCTTATGAGGACATGGAGATCAATCTCGGAGGCAGCATCAATCTCATCCAGCTCTCTGTCAGGCACAAGGTCAAGAAGTTCGTGTTCCTCTCCACCGGAGGCGCATTATACGGCAACCCGCTCTATCTGCCTGCTGACGAGAAACACCCTATCGCACCGCTCTCGCCCTATGGCATCCATAAACGCGCAGTAGAGCTCCATCTCCAGGCTGCCCATGAGAATGACAGGCTGAATTTTGTCTGTTTGCGCTTCAGCAACGTCTACGGCATCAGGGATTCCCCTGAAAGCAGGAGGGTAATTCCGGCATTCATCGATAGCATGCTGAGATGGCAGCAGCCCTTCATCACAGGAGACGGCTCTCAGGGCAGGGATTTCATCTATGTGGAAGATGTGGTGAATGCAGTCTATCTGGCCTCACAGAAAGACACAGCGTCCAGATTCCTGAACATTGGCACTGAAAAAGTCATCTCTATCAACAAAGTGTTCACAGAGGTAAGGAAAAGGCTGGACAGCAAAGTCAAGCCGAAATACGTGCCTGAGAGGAAAGGAGAGGTGAAGAGCATCTATCTCAAGGCAGAGCTTGCGAAGAAGGAATTGGGGTGGAAGCCTGCCTACTCTTTCGAGAAAGGTATAGACAAGACAGTGGCATGGTTCAGGAAGAGAAGAAGATAACTGCTTATTCTCATAGAACCTCTTAGATGGCTCTGAAAGAACCGAAAACGTAATATTTATATACCAGTATACATATTAGTATACTCCCTTGCAGGGACCGGATTACCCTACGATAACCAATCATCAAAAAAGAGGGAGGACAATGCAGGCGACACTTGAACAGAGAAAAGCCAGAGACAATGAACAGGTCTATCAGGCCTGGATAGAGTTCATCAAGAAAAGAGCAGCAACCCCAAGCCACCAGTAAGCTCCCTCCTGAGATGCGGTGAGAGACATGGATAGTGCCAAATATGGGCTTCTTGCAGGAGTCAGCAAGACGTATAACATGACCTTCGACTACGGCTTTTTCATAGGGGCAGCCATCTGCATCCTTATCATGATTCTCTATAAGGTCTATTTCTGGAAAGATGTGGACACCACATTCCACAGGAAGCAGGAAAAGAAAAAGACAGCAGAATAGGTGTGCATACCTGCTTTTCACCAATACATTTATATTGATAATAATTCTTTAGGCCATCAATGAAAAAAGCAGAGAAACTGCAGGGGCAATTCGGTTATGGGGACAGGGTAGAGATAACAACAAAAGACAAGACCTATACCGGGAGTCTCCTCAAAAGACCAGATCTTCTTGAAGGTGATTTCACAGTGCTGAAGCTGGATTCAGGCTATAATATAGGCATTGAGAAGAGCAGGATAACAGGCATGAAGCTGCTTGAGAGAAGGGATGTAGAAAAAAAACAGCATGTTCTGCAGGGGAAGAACAAGAGACTGCCTACAGTCACCATCATCAGCACCGGAGGCACTATCTCCTCTAAAGTGGATTATGCCACAGGCGGCGTGACAGCTGACTATACTGCAGAAGACTTTGTAGAGATGATCCCTCAACTGGGAGATAAAGCAAACATCAGGACAAAGAAGGCAATATCTATCCTCTCAGAGGACATGACGCCTAAAGAATGGGCAGTCATCGCAAAAGCAGCAGCAGAGGAGCTGAACAACAAGGAAGTGGACGGTGTAGTGATTACTCACGGCACTGACACTATGCACTATACTGCAGCAGCCCTCTCCTTCTATCTCCAGAACCTCAACAAGCCTGTCATCATCACTGGCTCCCAGAGAAGCATAGACAGGGGCAGCTCTGACGCATTCATGAACCTTTCGTGCGCCATCACTGCAGCAGCAGAGCTTGATGGAGCTGTGGTTGCTTTATGTATGCATGGCTCAAGCAGCGATGCCTATTGCCTCCTTACCCAAGGCACCAGAGTGAGGAAGATGCATGCCTCCAGGAGGGATGCTTTCAGGCCAGTCAATGCCATGCCGCTGGCGAAAGTGTATGAAGACGGGAAGATAGAGATGCTTTCAGCCGTTCAGAAAAGGAAGGAAGGCAATGTTGTGGTGGATGCCCATCATGAGAATGTGGCTTTCATCCAGGCGTATCCAGGCATGGACCCTGACCTGATAGAGTATCATCTCAAAAAAGGGTGCAAAGGCATAGTCTTGAATGCGACAGGCATGGGCAATGTCCCTACTGTGGGAGAGCAGTCCATCCTGAAAGGCATCGAGAAAGCAAAAGAGAAGAATATCCCTATCGTCATCACGACCCAGACCATCTATGGCGCAGTACATCCGCTCGTATATGCAGCTATGAGGAAACTCTCCATAGCGAACAACTGCATCTATGGGGGGGATATGCTGGCTGAGGTGGCCTATGTGAAGCTTGGATGGGTGCTCTCGAAAACAAAAGATCTCGAGAAAGTAAGAGAGCTCATGCTCAAGCCGGTCGCAGGAGAGATATCTGTAAAATCAGACAATAACACCTTCTTGATCTGATTGTTTCCAGGACTGCTCTTCTTCGTCAACGTCGTATCTTGGAAATAGATACCCTTATCCATCTGACGAATAAGAAGAGTAAGCCTGTGGTGCTTCTGCTGTTAAACTGGGGCTCCCAAGCCGTAAAAGAAAAAGCAGCCCCACACTACTCTTAAGGGGCGTCGTCAGTATATGAGTTATTAGGGACACGAGGTCTCCGGTTGGTGGAAGAAAAATGCCGCAGAAATTCCCCATTTAGTAACTTATTTATACTAACAGAGCCTTTTCAGGCATATGCACAGCATCATCATCCACTGCCTGGGAGAGGACGACACTGCATCCAAAGTCATGAACAATCTGCGGATGGAAGGCTTTATCGTCATGCAGGACATTGACCCTGCATTGATAGAACAGAGCCATAATGTCATCATCCTCCTGACTCTTGAAGGAATCCACCATATCACTCCCCTGAGCAATTTCGAGCATCTCATAGAGAAGGTCGATTCTGTGGACGAGCTCAATGCAGCAACGCAATGGCAGCTCATGAAGGAAGTGGGGCTTCTCAAGCACTATAAAATCATCGCTGTGCCTAAAAACGGGGACCTTCTCCATCTGCGGAATGAGTTGGCAGAGCATCTGCTTTCGACGAAAAAATCATGGCAATCATCAACGAGACGCTGAACCAGACTGTCGGAGAGACAGTAGGCTTTACCTCTAGCGGGATGTCTTACTTCCAGCAGGCAGCAACCTATCTTGGTCAGCTGCCTACCCTCATCAGTCATGGAGACTACTTTGCCATCATGGTAGCGCTGATAGGAGGCTTTATCCTGCTCGTACTGCTCAACAAGCTCTCAGGGCTGCTGCTCTATATCATCAAAAGGATCATCATCTTCCTCATCACAGGCATAGCAGGCTGGTATTTCTTCAGGGAGTTCATGGC
This sequence comes from uncultured Methanosarcinales archaeon, assembly GCA_964615215.1. Classification (GTDB taxonomy): domain Archaea; phylum Nanobdellota; class Nanobdellia; order Woesearchaeales; family CAZTOO01; genus CAZTOO01. The sequence goes on along the minus strand of CAZTOO010000026.1, from coordinate 3,818 downwards.
AAGGACAGTAGCACAGGGCTTTACAGCCTCCACCATCATCTTCGGCGTGATAGGCATCCTGGTATGCCTGACAGGCATTGTCGTGGCATTCATCACTCTGGTGAAGCAGTCTGCGAAGCATGCGAAAGAGAAAGGGACAGCATTATTCAAGGAAAAAGAGATACCGGATGCCCAGATAGTGCATGCGGCAAAAGGAGGGAAGACTCCTGTGCAGGATGCTGTGGATTTCAAGGACAAGACACTCATGGAGCAGTTCACTGACAAGAGCTTCCTGACCATTATGGTCTATCTCGTTGTTGCAGAATTCGGCGTGTTCTCCTCCAAGACCATCGCTGCTCCCCAGATAAAGACCGGGATGGTGTTCTTTGCCCTGTTCCTGCTGGCATCCTTCATCTTCATCAAAGCTTCCTATCAGAGCTACTGGAAAGGGCTGAGGCATCTGATGGTGACGTTCGTGATAGGATTCATACTCTCCATACTTCTCGGAGTGTATTGGGGCAATTATACCTACAGCCACCTGTTCTCGATGAACTATTTCACCACAGAAAGCCTGGTGGCATTGATCACCGGCGTGGGAGTCAGCCTCTTTGCCGGCAGCAGGAAATAAGAGCAACAGCTCTTCCTATTGCGAGAATTCTCCGAGCTTGGTGTCATGCTCCTTCTGCATCGGCACTGGTTTTTTCGCAAGTTCCAACTGTGATTTGAGCAGGCTGGCGTTCTTCACAGAATGCGCTTTGGGGAAATTGTTGAAATACACATACACCATGCCAGTCATCTTCTCCAACTCACGGATATCCCCCACCCAGGACTGGAGCTCTTCCTCAGAATAATCATAATCATATCTCTTGAGCTTGTCTTCCTTGTTCCACCATTGCTCCTTGTTCCTGCCGTGGAATCTCACATACGCAAGATGGTTAGTCACTCTGGCTGTCCTGGGGATGAGGGTAGGCAGATCCGGAAAGTCAAGGTTCACAAACCCAAAGCGATGCTGCTTCAGGAAGTCGAAATGTGTCTCTTTCAGCCATTCCTTGTTCCTGAATTCGATAGTGATGGTATCCTCAAAATCCATGGCAAGCTTCTTGAGATGCTCGAAGTTCTTTTCCTCAGGCCTGAAGCTCCAGGGAAACTGCGCCAGCAACGTGACTACTTTCTTCTTATTGAACAGCGGCTGGATGCCTTCCCTGAATTCAGCCACTTTTGATTCATAAGCTTCTATGTTATGAGTGAACTCTCTCGGCACCTTCACGCTGAACATGAATGATGGGGGAGTCTTCTTCTCCATCTCCTCAAAAATTATTCTTGAAGGAGTATGATAGAAGGTCGAGGCAATCTCTACAGTATCGAAGAACTTGCAGTAGTACCTGAGGAAATCTCCCGGCAGCATGTCCGGAGGGTAAAAATAGCCCTTCCAGTCCTGAAAACTAAAGCCCGAGGTCCCCACACGTATCATGAAGAGAGGGAGTATTCCTGCCTTTATAAAGGTGTAGGCAGGATAAGAGTATAAAAGCCTGCTCTTGATTTATAAAGGAAAACCGAAACTATATTAAATGATAAGAGCTTTTTTTGCCCGGTGGAGGGTTACCTTGAAGAAAGGTTTCACGAAAGCAAAACAGGCTCTAGAAAGAGGAGTGGATGCCACTCTGGAGCAGTTGGAGAGGGTCTTCAATCCGAGCTTAGGGTGGGTCATAAGCCAGCTTGACATACTGATAGGTCCGCTCCAGAAGCCTATGCAGGCCCTTGACAGGACAGTCGAGGAAGGCATGAGAAGGCTATGCACTGTTCTCAGCAAGAAGGAGGATATGGATGCGAAACTCTCGCAGAGGCTGCTGGAGGAGGAAGAGCTGCCGTTAGAGGAAGAAAAGAGCCTGGAGCCACAACCTCTTTGTTATGGAACAACAGCAACCTCTAAGAAAAAAGGGTTGTATGACCAGTATAGCCATGCTGAAGGAAAAGAGGCAGGAGCATACAGCATACCATTTCTCTCTGGTTTTGAAGATATGAAAGCGTTTTTCCCTGGCCTGAAAGGGAAGGCTGCCTCACAGGCTTTCCGGAGCGCTGGCTGCAGGGAGATGGACATTGCAGATAACGCACTGAAATTCGGGGACTATGTGAAAGCGAAAAGCGCATTGCTGCAGGCAGAAAAGTACCTGGCGCAGGCAGGCGCCCAGAGGTTCTATAAGATGGTTGTCTTCAGAGATATGATAAGGGAGAACTATACGTATTGATGCCGTAAATCTTCCGGTTTTTTCTGGCAAGGACTTATTAAGGGAAAAGTCCTGGAAATAAGTCATGAAGCTTGTTGTCGATGCGAACATAGTATTCTCTGCCCTGATAAAAAAAGGAAAAACAGCAGAACTGTTCTTTGAATCAGAGCTTACTCTTTTCTCGCCGGAATTCCTGTTCGAAGAAGTGAAGAAACATAAACTGGACATACTGAAAAAGACAGAAAGGACAGAAGAGGATGTTGAGAAAGCTCTGATGGTCCTCGAAAAGAGGGTAGATATTGTCAAAAACAAAGATACAGAGAAGTTTCTTGCTCAAGCAAGGAGTTTCTGCCCTGATAAGGGTGATGTGGATTACATTGCACTTGCGCTAAAGCTGAAATGCCCAATATGGAGCCAGGATAAGGTGCTCAGACAGAAACAGAATAAAGTGAAAGTCTGGACCACAGAAGAACTCATGAGACTATTTTGACCTTCTTGCAGCAAGCCGCTTGTTGACCTGTCTCCCCCATTTGAGAGCATCCTGTTCTGTAATCCTGCTTTTGGCCTTGAACTGCTTGATAAATTCCAGGTCTTTTATCTTCTCATCAAATGCTTCCCTGGCTACAGCGCTCCAGTTGATCTCAGCGAACAAGTCCATCCTCTGTTTCAGTTCTGAGGGGACTGATAACGTGACATTGACCATGTTTCTCACCCAGTGTATTATGTGTATATATGTGCTAATATTTAAATGTTGTGTCAATGGAAACGAAAATATTCCAGCAGAATCGAAAACTTTCCGGAAAAAAAGTGTGAGACCTTATTAAGCCCAAAAACACAGAAAGTGCATGGAATTGCTCTTTCAATTGCTGTTGGCATTGTTTGCCGGAACATTCTTCGGCATCATCACAGGCCTGACTCCTGGAGTGCATATCAACCTGGTTTCAGTCATACTCATCACCCTCTCTCCTTTCTTCCTCGCTTATACTACAGCAGTTGTTCTTGCCTGCTTCATCATAGCCATGGGCATCACTCACTCTTTCCTGGATTTCATCCCTGGCATCTTTTTGGGAGCTCCTGACGCAGACACAGCACTGGCCATACTGCCAGGCCATAAGATGCTGCTGGAAGGCAATGCCTACAACGCAGTCAAGCTGACAGTGATAGGCTCATTGGGAAGCCTTCTCTTTGCCATACTGCTCATGCCTCTGCTGTATGTTGTCTTCCCGTTAATCTTCACATCACTCAAGAAGTACATAGGCTTTCTTCTCATACTGATTATGGCCTATATGATATTGAAAGACAAGAACCGCATCTGGAACTTCTTCATCTTCATGCTCTCAGGCATACTGGGTATGATTGTCCTGTCTATGAACAACCTCAACGAGCCTTTGTTCCCTCTCCTCTCAGGGCTTTTCGGCACTTCCATGCTGCTCATGAGCCTGAAAGACAAGATAAACATACCTGAACAGAAAGTGAAAGATGATCTTAAGCTGGACAGGAAAGTGACAGCGAAAGCAATCACAGGAAGCACTATCGCAGGCTCCCTGACTGCATTCTTTCCAGGACTTGGAGCTGCACAGGGCGCTGTCCTTGCACAGCAGTTCCTCAAGAAGA
>CAZTOO010000025.1:0-9570 GCA_964615215.1 uncultured Methanosarcinales archaeon | reverse complement strand
CGCCTAAATTACAAGTAGTTGGTGCAGCTAAACCGCCTATATCCGCACAACCTGTTGCATCATCGAAATGGGAACAGTTTATGTCATATTGGAGTTCTTCTCCATTGAGCAAATCAGCAGGCACACTTAAGACATACACATCATCACGCGTGTTTCCTGTGCAGTCTTCCCCATTTACACCAATCTGGAAGGCCTTCAGATCCACACCTTTCCCGTTCTTTATGACAAATGTGACATCTGTAGTGGTCGCAGCTTCAGTTCCTCCAGGGTTCGTATCCACTGCTCTCCAGTCTAAGCATGCCAATCCTGATGGAAGCTGACATTTGTCTGGCAGGAACCTTCCAGGGTTCAATATGCCGAAATACGCCAAAGCACCTATAGCAGCAAGAACCACCAAGATAGCCCAACCATAGGTCATCAAGAATTCCATCGCTGCCTGACCTTTTCTTAATCTCATCAACACTCACCTCATCTTTTTCACGATAAATAAAACTCTTTAAGAGCATTAATACCTACTACTATTTAAATATTGCTTTTTAGGTGGGAAAAGGTATACTACTATATTATAGTCTTTATGTGGTGGTTTACTGGCTCTCCCCTGCGCCTCTTTTATGGGATAGTTGTAGGATATTCTTTTTACGAACCATCTGAAGAGTAAGCCTGTGGCGCTTCTGCTTTTACGCCCAAGACTTTAACAGCCCTTAAGCCCAACACTCCTCTAAGGAATCGTCGTCTAAAAAGAAGTACAGCAAGGCTTTACGGCCTATAATATCCCATGCATGAGCCCGCTGAACATCTTCAGCCCCACAAAATAGAGAACAATCGACACAATGATAAAAATAGGGATGCTTCTCAGCCCTTTCCTCGGGTCTCCATGCTTGATAGAGCTGGTGATCATGGCAGAAAAGAAGCTGGTCACAGTAAGCATGGCTATGGCGAAGATGGTGAAGTCAGAGGGGGCGATGCTCTGTCCGCCTATGGAAAACGGCAAAGACGAGGCAGCAGTAGGGTCTATGCTTGAACTTATCCCACTCACCAATCCACTGATGATGGTCAGCAGAACATAGGAAAGAGCAAAGAGGAAAGGCGCAGCAGCAACACTCGCGAAGGTGATGAAGATGGTATAGGAGGTGACATTCGCAGCCATTTCCTGCTGAAGTATCTTGGCGTCATTGATGTCATTGGCAATCTTGTTCAGGAGATCCCCAACTTCCCCGCCAGCCTCCATGCCCTCGATCAGCAGGCTGACAGATCGCTGCAGCATATCAGAGTCATATTTCTTGGCAAAAGCCTCAAGGCCCATCCTCAGCTCATTGCCGCTCATGACGCTCTTGGCCACCTGCTCTATCTCTTTTGCAAGCACCCCGAAGTTCGGCCTGACAGCATACCACAGCGCCTGGTCTATAGGCATGCCTGCACGGACATTCGCAGAGGTCAGATGGAGGAACTCAGGCAGCACCTCCTCTATGGCAATCCTTCTCTGGTAGATCCTCAGGTCAAGATACACGAACACCGTCAGGAACACCAACAGGATGAGCGCAGCAAACACAAACACCCACAACGTAAGGAAAAGATATACACCATAGAAGAATGAGATGTTGTTGATGAAGCTATACCTGAAGTCTGCGAAGAAGGCAGCTATCGTCACTACCCCATTGAGGATTGCAGCAGCCATCACAATCCTTTTCATCACCAGCTCATCATCGATCTCATAGCCGCATTTCTCCAGGTGGTACTGCAGCATGTGCCTGTGTTTCACAAACCTTTTCCTTTTCCCATGCCGTGCCACCTTCTCTGAAGCAAAGCCTTTTTTGGCATCTTCCTGCGTCTTTTTGCTGAATAACGAAAAGAGCACATTCTTTTTCTGTGCAGCCCCCTCTTTTCCGCTCTCTGGTGCTTTTTTTTCTTCAGGCTGCGCTTCTCTTGCTGTGCTCTCAGTCTCCCGTTTATGGATTTTAAGAGCCTGGCGGCCAGAAGTCTCTTTCCTCCTCAAAGGTTTTTTTTCAGTCATAGGCACGACAGGAGATTCAGGGTCTGAAGAAACTTCGCTTCCTTTCTTTTCACTCACAAACACCCTCTTCCTCACGCTCTTTATCTGTTCGATATCCTCCTTTATCTTTTTGAGCTCATCATGCTTTACGCTATGCACCTTCTCTCTCTTCCTCTCTCCGGTTGCAGCATCGCTTTTATCCATGTTACAGCCCCACCGCAGGCCTCTGTGTGCGTATCATATTGAAGAACATGAACTGCATGAAGCCGAGGAAAAACACAATGACAAAGAGGGAGGTCAAGGAAATCTCGATATTGACAAATGTCGATATCACAATCACCATCGTCATGCCTATGGAAGGCAGGATGACTGCCATCATCATATAGAACATGGCAAGAGGATTCAGCTTCCTTCCGTATTCCCTGACCATGATGATCTGCTCTTTGACAATCTGGTCCATGACTGACTTCAGGGCGTTCGTCACATCACTCCCTGTTTTCATGGAGTTCAGCAGCTGCCAGTAGATTTTATTCAACGACGGAGAAGGGGAAGTTTCCACAGCAATGATGAGGGATTCCTCCATGCTTGTCCCCAGGTCTATCCTGTGCACGATTTCCCTGAAGTACCTTCCCAAAGCCTTGTAGTTCTTGGTCAGGTTTACCATGGCATTGTAGAGCGACACCCCACTTTCAAGCTCTATCACGAGGAATCTTCCAGCATAGACAATCTCCCTGCTTATCTCTTTGTTCTGCTTGATGATTAGCATATCGGGATAATGGAGGAAATAGCTGAACAGGGCTGCAAACAGGAAAGGCACCAGTACCAGCAGCAGCCAGAGGTTGATCTTCATCTTCGCCATGAAAAGAAAGAGGATGAAGACGATTGCAAAGGACGTATAAAGCGATGACATGGCAGTCTTTTTCAGGAATGCTTCATCATCGTCAGGAAGCCCGGCTTTCCTGAGCTTGATCTTCACTCCCGGAAAATAACGTTTCAGAATCCTGAAGAGATGCACTGCCATGGTCCTAGCCTTCTTTGGCCCCTGTAAAAGGCTTGTTTTTCTCCACAAACTGCATGAGGTTCTCTTTGTTGGTATAGTACTCTGCCATGATCCTTCCTACGCTGTCCACCTCATTGATTTTCTGGCTGACCAGATAGTTCAGCACGTTCACCTTGTCTTTCAGCATCTTTTCAATCTCAGTCCTCTTCATTCCGGTATAGAGCTCGAGCGTGTCCATGACAGCCACAGACCTGTTGATGTCATGGAGCGAATCAGTCCCTGTATTATGCTGCATCAGCACATTCGGCTGCCCGTTTTTCAGTATCTCTGCTATCTGGAATGTCCTCCTCTGGCCAGTCCTTCGGTTCCTGTTCTGCACCACCATGAGCGAGATGGCAGGAATCATAGAGAGAGGGACATTGATGGGTGGGCTTGTCAGTCTGGTGATGACCTCTTGGGCGTTGTTGGCATGGACTGTTGCATACACGCTATGGCCTGTATGGATTGCCTCAAAGAGCACCTGTGCTTCCTTCTCTCTTCTGATTTCCCCCACAATAATCCTGTCAGGCCTCATACGCAACGAATTCACCAGAAGGTCGAGCATGGCAATCTCTCCTTTTCCCTCCGCATTCGGCTGTCTCGTCAGCATAGGCACCCAATGGAGGAATTTAGGCAGCATGATCTCTCTGGTGTCCTCTATCGAGATGATTCTCTGGTTAGGGGGGAAGAAATTGGTCACCACATTGAGCATGCTGGTCTTTCCTGCAGCAGTGCCACCTGCAATCAGGAATGACAGCTCATACTGCACTCCCAGCCAGAGGAATGCTGCTGCCTCAGGAGAGATGGTCTTTCCAGTAATCAGGTCAGTGATGGTCCACGCTTTCGATGCGAATTTTCGTAGTGTGATGGTGTTGCCGTGGTTGGAAATGGGCATGAGTGTTGCATTCACCCTATTGCCGCTCTGGAGGTTGGCATCCAGCAGGGGAGTGAGGATATTGATCTGCCTTCCCACACGCCTGCCTATCATCGTGGCATAGTGCTTGATCATCTCTTCGTTCTCAAGCCTTACATTCGTCTTCAGCCAGCCGTGTGTCTTGTGATACACCCACACAGGCTCATCTGCTGAATTGACTGCAATCTCCTCAAGCTTGTTGTCATCCAGAAGTATCTCTATGTTCCCCATGCCAAGGCTTTTCTGAATGAGGTAGGCAGACAGGTAATCCATATTCTCCTGGCTGATGCCTGGGAAGAATTTATCGATCAGGATGGCAATCGTCTGCTTGAACTTCTCCTCCACCACCCCTGTCTTCTTCACGTCTGTGATATCCACAATGCCCAGATCAACCTTCTTTACCAGTTCCTGGCGTATCTTTTCAAGCACAATCTCTGTGGTCTTGCTGATGGAGGAGATATTGATTTCATAGAGAGGCACAAATTCTCCTTCAGTCCTGTAGACCTTTATAGAAATAGGCATCTTGTTTGATGTATAGCTATACTCATCCAGGACTTTCATCACACAACCCCTTTTTCTTATCCAGAATGAAGGAGAAGTGGTGGAGCTTATATATAAAAACCTATGTCCAAAAACAGCTGAACATCACTCTTTATGGAGGAATCCCAGCAGCTCCTGGACCTTCTTCTGGAAGAGCTCCCTTCTTTCAGTAATGTCCTTGAATTTCTTCTCGATCTCGCTTATTTTCTGGGTAAGTTCCTGCGAAGGCTCTGCCAGATTGACAGCTTTCGCTTTCTTCTGGAGATCAAGGAAGTCTTTTCGGAGTATGTCACGGTCTGCATTCAGTGCAGATATCAGCTCTCCAAGCCTGTTTTTCTCTTCAAAGAACTGTCTGAACGCATCCACCTTCTTTTTGCTCTGCGCCACCTCCTCCCCTATCACCCTCTTCTTCTTTGCAAACTCCTCTATGATTTTCTGCTGAAGTGCCACCACTTTCTCGCTATGCTCCTTATGCTTCCCTACAAGCCCCGCTATCGCCTTTTCTTTGTCTTCAATCTCTTTCTTGAATGCCCGTGCGGAGTCTATCATCTTCTTGATATGGCTCTGGGTCTCTTCTATCTGGCTGTTCTCCTTCTTTTCCTTCTCTTCAATCTGTTTCAGCACATTCTCATATTCAAGCGCTTTCTGCCTGAGCTGGGCATGCGCAGCCTGAAGGGAGTCAGTCATGCTCTTCTCCTGCGAAAGCTTTTTCTCTTCCTCCTCTATATCATGGTGTATGTCCCCATACTTCTCCTTGAGCTTGCCTATGTCCTTGGTGATCTTCTCGATGTCAGCCATGAACAGCAGCTTATGGTCGGCAATCTCCTTGTCCAGCTTCGCCTTGAGGCCCTCGAAGTTCTCAAGCTCTTTCAGCTTGTTCTGCACATCCTGGAATTCACTTCCAAACTCCTTCTTTATGCTTTCAAACTTCTGCTTGAGCTTGTCCAGGCCAGCTTCCTGGTTCTCCAGCACATTCACAGCATCTTCAGCTTTTCTGATGAACAGGTCTTTTTTCTTCTGGAAATCCTTTGCCTTGGTGACAATCTCATCTTTCGAGAGCTTGCGTATGACAATATAAGGGGTGGCGAACTTGTACTCAAGGGAAATGATACCTTCCTCTTCCAGGAAGTCTACCCATTCTTCGATGGTGCTTACAGAAACCCCTAACTGTTTGGCTGCGTCAGGCACTGACATTTTCTCCTTCTCCTTCACCAGTTTGACCAGCCTGTCCACACCGGTCTCGATGAAAGAGTCCTGTACTGCATCAGTGTCTGCCATATTCGCCTATAAGCCCCTTGTTTTTTAAAAATCTATCGGTATGCCGCTACTTCCAGAGCCCATCTGCCTCATAAATCTCTAGGTGCTGCTCATCGAGAGTCAGATTGAAAGGGATGTTGGTGAAATTGCTGTAGGTCGCTCCCCAGCCACTTCCGTTCCAGTAGAGGTAGTCCACCCAGCTCAAGGTCTCATCCACCGGAATCTCAAGCTTTATTTCCTCCAGGTCCAGTATGGTCTCTATGCCGTAGCTGCTGTTGGTGATGTTGCCTTGCATCCTCATGATGAAATTCGGGGAGAGGTTAGTGGCCACAAACTGCTTCTGGTCGATGAAATACAGGAGATTGGCGGTATCGTTATTGCTCTTATTGACAAAAGAGCTCACATTCTTCATCGTGATCTGATACACCCCCTTTCCTGCCGTGTTGATGAGGCTGAAAGGCTCGTCCATGCCTTCGATGCTCACTGCAGTGATGAGCGAATAGTTGTTGTGCCAGGAGGCGATGCCTTTTTGATCTTCCAAGTCTATCCTGTATGCTATTTTTACCTTCACTTCCCAGGGAGAATCCTGGTAGGTCTCTATGGCAGTGGTGTTGATGGCCATCACCAGCCCGAAACTCTCTCCTTGCTCCTGTATCTTCCCCACCCAGTAGGGGAATGTCGAATTCGTCATGAGTGCAGAAACATTGCCGTGGTAGCTGCCGTTCAGGAAATACCCCTGGAATGCGTCATTGAAGCTGTCCAGATACTCTGCATTGTTGGCCACATAGTCGCCCATACTGATGATGCTTCTGACAGAGGCGATATAGGCTGCCCGTTCCATGTCTTTGTTGACATCTTTTATGAACGAGTTCATGGTCAGCATCCTTGTCCTCGTGGCAAGATTCACTTTCCTCTTCTCAAATTCAAAGGATGCGGTAATGGAGTAGAGCAGCAGCCCCACGAGCAGGATGGCAATGCCGGTGAAGAAGATACTTCTCCTTGACTTCCAGAACCGTTTCAGCACCCTCACTGCCATATCGCCACCTCCACAATGGCAGGACCCCACATGCTCGGCACATCCTTGATGGAATTGCTGTCTGTCTTGATCTGTTCAAGGGAGATGAACGCCCCTACACTCTCATTCAGCCGGAGTTTCGCATCATCCTCAGCCTCTTGTTTCGTGAAGAACACACCACCATATCCCACCCTGGAAGGTACGATGAAACTGTACTCAATACTTGATTCAGGCAGGTATCTGTTTCCTGACGTATCATCTCTCATACGGATATAGTTGGTGGCAAGCTCTGAGACATCAAGGTACGTTTCTGGGATGTAGATATGGGTGGGCACAGCCCTGGGAGAGGGCGACCTGAACGCCACATTAGCTCCCGGAGGGGGGTTAGTCGTACCGTAGGTGACAGTGGTCAGATAGGAATAAATCTGTGCCACATTGTCATACACATAGTTGATGTCTATGGCTTCAGGCGGAAACTGGAAGGAGCCAGTCTTTGGGTTTTGTACAGCTCCGCCGAACTGCCTGACCTGGGTGATGTCGACAGTCCCATACACGAGCTTGGGGGTATAGGTATAATTGATTTCCACATACGAGGAATTGACTGTGTCATTCACCGGATTGGAATAGATGAGGCTCCTGTTCCACCCCCAGCTGTCATCCCCCTCACAGTTGATGTATGCAGAGACAACATTCGTGCCTGTCACTAAGTTAGGGGTGATGTTGAAGTACTGGTCGAAATCAACCCCAAATGCACTGTATGCAGTCTTTCCGGCGCTGTAATAATCATCAATATCGTTAGATTGATGCGTCTGCCTCCAGAAATAGTCATCGTCGTTCACATAGATGCGCACATCAGCAACAGCCCAACTGGAGGTGCAGCCGCCATTCCTGCAGTCCCGGTAATCGTCATATTTGGCTTTCAGGTGAAGCACCCCGGTGATGTTGGTCGCTTCCGGAGGTATATCGAAGGTATTGATGGACCATGCGCCAGTGCCGTCGGTATTCCAGGAGGAGCTGTCCAGCACACCTGCTCTGCTCTCGACATTCGGAAAGTAATATCTTTTCGAGAAATATTTTGAGGGGTAGTCAGCAGACTGCTCTCCGGTGTAGTTCACCACAATCATATGGCCGGGATGGATATGGGAGTTGTATTCTGACATCTTAAGGATAATTTCCACTTTGTTCGTGCCGTTATGGATGCAGGAGGTGATGTTTCTCCAGGTGAAGAGGCCTTCGCCGAAGTAGCCGGGATAGCCATGGTCATTAAGTTGGCTTCTCGTATAGTTGCAGCGTCCGTCATTGATGCTGATGACTTTCCAGTTCGCGAAGTGGTTGTCTTCGTTGTGGATGGAGATGTAGTAGAGGGCAGAAGAGATGTTGGCGTCGTCCGGCAGCGTGAACCAGTAGGTGATGTTCACCCAGTTGGGGTTTGCGTCAGTGCCGTCCCATCCAGAGCCGGAGATCGGCACAGCAAACACCTCTGTCGTGGTCTTCTTGATTTTCTCTGCCCAGGCTTTGGCTACCCATCCCCTCACAGGCTTCCCTTTCTCCAGCCCGGAAATGAGCTTGAAGGCAGTGACTTTCACTTTGCTCTGGGTATGGTTCCTTTCGTAGATAAGCTCGCCATTGACATGGATGCTCACCCCATAGCTTTCCGGCACCAGGTTCTCCACAATATCTTTCGTGAAGTTGAAAGCCACATTGTATTTCCCGTCTGCCCAGAACTCCCCTATCTGCTCGAGAATCGAGTTGTTCAGCTGGGTGATGTTGCCGTTGGCTATAAGCTCTTTGGTGTAGGGGGATGTGACTTCATGCACTTGCAGCTCTGAGAGAGATTCCATGATGTTGTTGCCGAAATATCCTATCAGCGTGACATCCTGCTCGACAGTATAATAGGACGCAACGGTCAGGAGCCCAAGCACCATGATGCCTGAGGCTATGATAGCGTCCATGATGAAATAGATCCCTTTCTTGTTTTTGCGGTGGTGCAGTCTCATGTTATTCTGACCATAAATAGATGTCCATGGCGACAAGCTCCGATTCATAGATGAGGAACCTGGTGGTGGGCACCATATAGCTGTAGGTGCTGTTCTTGAAGGAATATTGAAGGCAGCGTGTGGCATTCACCGCAGTAAAGGCATCCTTCAAATCGCCAGGGTATTGCGTCAGGGTCCCATACTGCCCTGTCAGCCAGGTGCCTGGCAGGTAATACACCTTTCCTGCATTGAAGGTCCATGCAGCTATCCCTGTGCTATTGTCGCTGTATCTTCCGATATCCCTGAAGTTCTTTGCGTCTCCCGGCATGAAGGAGGCGTTGTCGTCATACATCAGCTCTTCTCCCACGGCAATGCCCAGTATGCTGTCTTCAGCCTCGACGGTGACATTGTTCCAACCGGAATATGAATGGTTGTTGCAGTTCCGTGCTGTTCCGTTATAGCAGAAGCCGCCGAAATCTGCGTCGACAAACTCTCCGAGGTTTATCCTCCCCGAAAGGAAGAGCCAGTTGCCAGCAGCCACCCAGTTCTCCAGTTCAGTGGCAATATCAAAGCTCGTGTAGGAATACTCGGCAGGTGCATAATTTTTATTATGCGTGTCAAAAGCAGGGTCGTCGAGGAATACCATATGGTAGTTTGTGACGTTGTCAATAAATTCGTCCAGCCCTCCTGCCACCGTATAGATATCTCCCCAGTTGTCAATGGTCATCCCTGGCGAATAGTTGCTGTAGTAGAAATCAGTCTCCTGTGTGGTCATGAGGCTCTTCAGGAGGAAGAAGTCACTCATGTTGGAGCTGTAATAGGCAGCGCTCGATTCCCCTC
>CAZTOO010000024.1:7837-9830 GCA_964615215.1 uncultured Methanosarcinales archaeon | reverse complement strand
ACTACTTCCCTGTTTCTATCATCACGCAGGTAAAACAGGTTCAGAGTTCCTTTACCGTAAGATGTGGACCCTTCTTTTGGGAACCCCTCTGGCAAAGAATTGCTTGATTCCGCAGCAGGTTCAGCGGCATCAACTGGATTATACAACTCCGGTTTAGGAATATTACCGGTCAAAGGAGGAAAAGTATATGCATCGTTCTCTATTAAGTCCGCCCATCCCACAAGAATAGGGTCACTTTCAGAAACATAGATGGTAGTGCCCTGTGCCAAGACCTTTCCATCTTTAACAGCAATCCGATAACCTTCAGCATCGGTAAAATAATCAATTCCAGAATCAGAAGACTGATGGAAATAAGATTTTCCTTCACCCAGAGTCTCACCGAAAAAGGAGTTTTCAACAGAAGCGTCCTTAAGAGACGCGGTATCCACTGAATTAGGGTCAGTAATCCCAAAATATTTAGAATAGATATTGTTATTTGCCTCATCCCCTAAAGCAAATAAAGAAACATGGATAAGCAAAAGAATGGCTATCACAGAGAAGAATCCCTTCATGGATGCTTTTTTCACAGCCCATCACCTCCTGTGTCTGGCGCAGTGGTGGTGCTGTTCGTCTCTTCCTCATCCTTTATCTGACTGCATATGTCTCCGTACTTGTTGCCGCCAATCTTCTCCCAGATGGGAGTGCAGGAGTCTTCTGGGAAGCCCAAGTCGCAGGCTGTCTCTGCCAGGAAATTCGCTGTGTCTGCTGCGACGCATACATAGCATAATGAAGAGCCTGGACCTGAAGTGCACTGGGACTGGCAGAAGAAATTCAGTGCCATGCCGAACATCGCAGCAGGGCTGGAGAGTGCCTGTTTTATGGTCTGGGCAAGATCGCTGATGGTGCTTGCCAGAGGCACAAGATAGAATGCCTCTCCTACGACATATTTGCATAAGTTATATCCTTTTGCAGATTCGCATGCATCCACTGGCATGCCATAGGCTGTCCTCTGGAGGCATAACACATACTCGCAGCCTATCTGCCTATACCTGTTTATCCCGTCGATGATGCCAGGTATGCAGGGATTGGGAGGCATGACACTCAGCACCAGGCTTTGCGTCCTGTCTACGCCCCTGTATGTCTCGTCATCCTTCTGTGTTACTTTATAGATGTCTCCTTCCTTCACAATATTCGTATTTTCATATTCCTGCTGCTCTTGTGCAGCACTGCCTATATGGATGCCCAACATGAATATAAGGACTATTATGAACACTGCAAGATACTTCTTCAGTATCATCATTGCACCTTCCTATGCTTTGTCATTGTGATTTTATAAAAGTTCTTCATATTGTTTCTTTTTATAGTGGTGGCAGTAGCCCCTCACCCTTGGATGGTTTGGGAGGATTATAAGGAGTTGGTTCGGAATCAACATAAGGAGTTGGTTCGGAATCAACATAAGGAGCTGGCTCGGGAACAGGAGCTGGCTCGTGGATGGACTCTGGTGGAGGTATGGGGTAAATGACATTATCCTTGGGCTGGGGTTCTGGTGGCGGATATAAATTCTCATTTTCCATATATTCTTTAAGACCTTCATCAGAAGCAGCTTCATCCCCTTTCTTTTCTATGGCACCCATCTTCTTCTCCAACTCTTTCAGAGGCTCATTCGCATCAGGAAGCCTGCATGAGACCATGGAGCAGAACTTCAGTGCCATGCCTCCTATGCCTTTGTCAGAACGCTTGAACAGAGTCTCCCACAGACTTTTCTCCTGTATGGCGACATCTGCTGAAGCACCGCTGTTGATTGCAGCGCACGCAGGCGAGAATCCTGCGCACCATGCTGTCCCTGAGGTTATTGCAGAGAACACAGTCTGGAGCTTCGCGAAGGTGTTGGCGAACTGGCAGATGGTCCGTGAGATGGAAAGGATATTGTTCAATGCCTCCATGATGGAATCCAATTCCCCGCCTATGCCGAACATCTTCTTGCCTTTCTTGATCTTGTCCTTGACGTTCTGCG
>CAZTOO010000024.1:0-7827 GCA_964615215.1 uncultured Methanosarcinales archaeon | reverse complement strand
CCCTAAAGGAGAGTTGGAGAAGCCGATAGAGACAGAGACATTCTCATATTCCGGGTCTGAGATGAAGTAAGCGCCGTCCTTGTCCTTCACCAACGAGCGCACAGAGATCTCGCAGGTCATGTCCAGGTATTCAACGCGCGGGGCAGTGACTGTGTCGAACGTATAGCGCAGGAAGAAATAGTTGTCATTCTTGTTCGCAAACAGATTCTCATCATAGGAGAACTGGGGAGGGAAGGTGCCGTAGCTGGCTGCACCGGTGTCGGCAAACGTGCCTATGTTAAGGATGGTGAAGTTCTCTGCAGCTTCTTCAGACGCTGTCTTGAAGACAGGAGCAGCATACGTTCCTGTCAATGCAGCCAGTGCTGCAGGATTGATGAACTGGAACAATTCTGGCTTCTGTGGGTTCATGATGTCAATCACATAATTGTCATATTCCAGGCAGGTGTTGTTCACCATGTTCAGGCACGGATAGCCGTGGCATTCGAGTATCTCTAATGAGTCAGGGATTGGCATGAAATCTGCTGTGTCAGGCACATCATTCGGTGAGAGCAGGAACGGGAAGGTTATAGAGCTGTCTCGGAATTCCATGATCTGCCTATCTATAGTACGAGGCGCACCTGGGCCCCGTTTGATTGTATAATAGTCAGGCGTTGCATTTGACAACCCTATAACTGAGAAAGGCTCTGTATCATACTGCCGGAGATTGCCTATCGCATCAGTAAAGTCCAGATGCAGCACCACGTTGTTCAATGCCCTGTTACCGACAGTGAGTACTTCATCCAGCATATAGGTGCAGGTGTAGGTATGTGTCCTGTTATTCCCTTCGTCCAGCTCCTGGCAGTCAAGGTCTGCAAGAGACTCCGCATACCTGTCAAGTCTTGAGATATTCATCGTTCCCTGCACTTCCCCCACACCGTCATCTGTCACATTGACTGTAAATAATGCAGCATGCCCCACCATGAGCTCGTCAAGGAACAAGGGGTTTTCCGCCGCATAGGGCTTTTTCTCAAAGGACGTCACCACAGGCCCTTCAAGGTCTGCTGTCACTTCCAGATTCAAGGAATTGTTCACCAGGAAATTGCCCAGGTCATCCTTGCTTCTTCCTTCCATGAAGATGTCATCGCTCAGCTTATGCGGGAGAGAGGTGACTGTGACATTCTCGAGGGTGCATTTCCATAAGGAGCCTTCTTTCACGCAGTAGTCTGCCTGTGCATCGCTGCCTGTCACTGCTTCCATGCTGAACCAGGCATCATGATAGTTCGCAAAGCCCACACCTGAGCCATCATCCAGTGTTGCAGTGATGATGTTATCCTTCTCATTGCCGTTCACATAATAGGCATCGCCTACCTTATGGTTCGTCTCGATGCTGACGATGGAGCCTCCGTCTGCATCATAAGAGAACGTGAAGGGGAAAGTCTTCTCGATGGCATTGCCTTCATGGTCTGTTGCGTGTATCACCACATCATAGCTGCCTGCTGCTGAGAGCTTGACATCGATATTCTGTGCGACATAGGTCTTGGCTGTCTCCCGTCTGGAATCTATGTTGGTGAAATCAAAGGAATAGATATCCCTCTCTTCGTTGAGTGCGCTGAAATCGCCTTTCACTGACGAGAGCTCAAGGTCGTCAGTCACATTCACCAATGCTTTCGCCAAAGTTATCTTATTAGGACCTATGAAATACGGCTGCTCCAAAGGAGTGTCCTCTTCCAGATACAGGACAAGATCCTCAATCTCAGGCTTGGTGAGATCGAACTGCAATTCCCGGGTAGGCTTCATAGATGATTCTTTGCCGAACTTATCGTAGGCCTTGACATAGAGAGTCTTATTGACTGTGCCTGTGATGGGGATGTTCAGCTTCTTTGTGGCAGTGTAGAAGCATTTGTTGTCTTCAGAGATGTTACTGATGGTGTCAAGGACAGTCTCTCCGTCATAGATCTCTATCCTCTGGAGGCCTATGCAGTTTGAGTAGTCATCTCCTGAATATGCCCTGTCTGTGGCTGCAAAAGAAAGCACTGCATTGTAGCCTTCCTCTGTCGTCCTCTCAAAGCTGTTGATGGTGATATTAGGCGCTATATTATCCACAATGAGGGTGAAGCCTGAAGAAGCAACTTCCCCCCCATCAGTACCGAGCAAAGAGACTGCATAATAATAGGAGCTTGCAGACCTGTCCCATGGGTGGGTATAGGTGCAGACAGAATATTGCCCTTCAAGAGGATCTGATGTTGGCGCACATGCTGTGAATGCATCAAAGCCGCCGGTAGAAGGGTTGGTGATACGGATATTTGAAGGCTGAAGAGGCACAACAGAGCCGTTAGAGCTTTCAAGAAGCGCCTTGACCTCCACCTCAACAGTATCTGTGCTTCTTGCATATCCAGGAACTTTATCTGTACCATAGGCATGATTGATGAGGATGGAATCTGCAGCAGCGATAGGCAGAGCCAGAATAAGCACTGTCATAAAGAGAGCTACACACTTCCTCAGCACCTTATCACCATGCTGCATTTTGTTGTCTGGCATTTATAACATTTTCCTCATTTTCATCTGAACAGTGGTTTGATGGAATTGACATATCTCTGGGAGTATTCAAGTACTTTTGTGGACTCCTGGTAGTCTGTAAGACTCAGGCTAATATAGTCCTCTCCAGGCAACGCAAAGGCATAGAGCTCAAGAGTGTTTGAGGAATAGAGCTCCTGGCCTACCTTGAAAGGCTGGGATTCCTGAGTGAGATAAGTAGTGCCTATAGGGGCAGGGACTGGAAGGGTAAGATTGACATCCTGCCATTCCTTGCAGCTGCTGCCTCCGAAGATGCTGGCTACCATGCCGATGATGCTGTCATCAGGCTGCACACAGATCCTTTCTGAGACGACAATGGGGTTTCCATCTTCGTCAGTGAGAGCAGTGAAGAGCTGGATATTCACATCATACTCCCCTGGGATGAGCTCAATCTGCTGCATGGCATCTCCGCTGATGAACGCTGTCTGGGAGAAGTCCTGTTCAGTAGGAGTCTTCTTGATGCGTGTGAGCTGAATCACTGCCTGTTCATTCTGCGAAAGCCTCTGTTTTGTTGTCAGGCTGAGCTTCCAGGGCTGGAGCTTCTTTGTGTCTGGGTTAGTATTTCTGACCAAAGGTATCTTTTTTACAGTGATGTTGATTGCTTTCTTCGGGTAGAGCAGGACTGTCTTCTCATGTGAATGGGAGGAGTCATCAAGCATGACAGACATCTGTTCAGTGTAGGAGGAATAGCCGTATTTCTGCACCAGCAACAGGCATCCTTCGCCTACACACACCGGCAGCTTCTTCTTAAGCAAAGCCTGGTTGTTGAGGTCTGAAGAGACATTCCGATAGATTGCTGTATATCCCAATGGGCATGTTTCAGTATAACTGCCATAGCTGACCTGGGCGTCTTTCAGAGGTAGGTTTGTGGAGCCGTCTTTCACGACGATGGTGTAGTCAACCACACCCACATCATCCTCGCAGAGCTGTGTAGAGGTGCCTGAGATGCCTGCAAGCGGAGAATCCTCCAATATGACTGGATTGCTGTTCCTTACATTGGCCTCCAGCGCAAACCAGAACTCAAGGCCTTCTCCGTCGAATGCTGAGAGGTCCTGGAGCCTGACAAGCACCGGATAAGAGAAGTCATAATAATACTGATAGCGCTTCACATCTATCGGGATGAGGGAAAGGTCAGGAATGACCTGTTCCGGCATCACCAGAGGCCCTTCAGCACCTTCCCCATGGAGATTGAAATAGATTGGCCAGTACGGCATATAGTCAAAGGTCACTTTGTAGTCAAAGAAATCATACCCTAACTGACTCTCGACAGGAATCCTCGCAATACCATAGATGCCGTCTGCGTAGGGATCTTCCCTCAGGCTGTGGAAATTCACTGTTCCCGGAACTTCCATGAAAGGAGTGTATCTCGGCAGCACATCTGTCACCAGGAGTTTCTCTACCTCTGATTTCTGCCATTGTGATGATTCTGAAGGGAAGATGGTGACATCCCCTCTCACCGGCGGAAGAGGGGTGCCTACTCCGGAATGGCCGCTCAGGGCATTGATGATGTATTTCTCCATCACATTTGACTCTGACTGCGCCTGGGTAAGGAGGGAGGCCAATTCATACATCCTGTTGAGATTCACATCAAGCCTGGTGAAGAAGGTCTTCATGGTGGTTGTTGCCGCATCTTTCTTTGCCTCAAGGGGCATCTCCAGAGTGACCAGCACGTCACTGTCAGTCACTCTCACTCTCACTTTCCTCTCTCCTGTCTCCCTGACTGTAAAGCCAAGAGCCTGGAAGCTCCTGAAACTGTTCAGGCAGAGAGGAAGGTTGTCTTCGATATAGTATGCAAGCTCTCCTTCGATGGACGCTCCTTCGGGGTTATCTTTCTGGAGGAGAAGGGGTTTTTTCGAATCAAACCTGCAGGCGCTGCCTTTACAGGTGTTGTCTGATGCCATATAGCTCCAGTAGGGGATGATGCCCTGATTGGCGAAATAGGACATGGCATTGGAGGAAGTGGGGTCCTGGGGATTGACAGTGATGCCATATTTTTCCGGACGGTAATAGCCTCCCTGGAGAGCGATGTGTTTCAGGCCCTGCTTTGCCGTGTCCTTCAGGCACTGCGTGACATAGTCCTGCAGAGGGTCGAATTCCATAGGCACTTTCTCCAGCACCGGATTGGTCTCGGCAGAAAACTGATATTCCACCACCCTGTTCTTCACATAGAAGATAATGGCAGTGGCAAACAGGAGGAGGATGCCTATGACTATGAATAAGGTAATCTGGGCTTTCTTATTCCGATGCTGTGTGTTTATTCTCATGGTATCTCAAAAGCATAGTTGCAGGTGAATCGGTAAAAGTCTGATTCAACTCTCTCACAGATAGGCTCCATGCCCGGGGTGTTCTTGATGATGGCGAGAGTCGTCAAGCAGAGGTCCTTGTTCTGGACTTCCCTGCTGAGACAGTAGGAATAGGCTTCCTGCGCCGAGAGGTCCTGGAAATTCTCAAGGTAGGTGTCGATTGATTTTGTGGTTTCTGTATAAAACTTGATAGTGATGGCTGTCATGATGATGATGACAAGGAACGCAAGCAGCGTCATCATATAGAGGAAGACGCGGTCGCTGTTGTCAAATCTATGCTTATATCGTCCAGGATGGAGGAAATAGCTCCTCTTCTCATGGATGTACCATAACGTGATGCCGTTGATGATGAAGATGAAGATGAACACAATCTTCATGATGTCATTGACTGCCGCAAGAGCAGGCTGCTTCGCGATGAAGACATTCACAAAGAAATTCAGGATGGTGAGGGAATACCACCAGAGCGAGAGAGTGAAGCCATAGGGCTTCCTGAAGTAATAGCCATAGGTGAGGGCTGCTACGATAAAGAACGAGATGATATTGACAAGTTGGGCATTCGTGCCCTGGAACACAAGGCCGAATATATAGGCTGTCCTGAGGGTGAAGGCAAAGAAGAAATAGAAGAGCATGAGCACTAGAGAATAGACTGTCAGCAGCCTTATGCACAGAGGCATATGTCTGAAACCTACCTCTCTTTTCTCTGCCATGTACCCTAAACCCTCATGCATAAATCTGCGTGAAGAGTATTTAAACCTTGTGTTTTATAGAGGATGAGTCGAATCTTCATTGTCTGAGTACTTTTTTTGCTGACAGACCTTGATCCCGCACGATAACTGCCCTCAGACAGAAGCTGATTCTTCTTAGTCTTCGTATTCTGTATATTCTGTATATACAGATCCAGACAACGAACTATCTGAAGAGTAAGCTTGGGGAAGCAAGGCTGTCAAACAGGAGAAGAGCAACAGGCAAAGCCAACATGAGAGCTTCCTTAACGCATTATTTTAAATAATCTCAATCACTCCCTCTGCTCATGCCAGACTTACCGAAACTTTCCTCGAAGCAGGTGCAGGCCATCGAGCAGAATACGCTGCGCGATATGGAAGATACTGTAAGGGACATCGGCAGAAGGCATGGGAAGATGTACACCAAGCAGAGGCAGTTCCTCAGGGAGATAGAAACAAGGGATGGACTGCTGGAACAGAACAGGAGAGAGATTGAGAAAGAGCTGCAGTATCTGAAGAACGAGCTGGGGATATTGAAGAAAAGGATGAAGAAGACCTTATTTTATCTGGAAGGCACGATAGCGGAACTGCGCAGCAGGGCTTCCAAGGAAGACCTCTCTGAATTGGAGGAGCAGTTCGGGAAGATGGGATGGGACAGGGCAATGACTACGAAAGAGATGAGGAAAGACATATGGAGGTTATTAGACAGCAGACCCTCTGAGATGTTCAAACAATGAGAAGTCAGGCAATGCCGCGTAGTAGCGGATTCCTGCTGGATTTCTGATTTCGACATGAGACCCTGAACGGTTAAGGAAATACGGTATCCTTCGGAGTGCAGTGTTGAGGGAGGATTCCAGGCTCTCGTCATCAAGCAGGGAACGGTCAAGTCGCTCAGGGAATCTCTGACGCGCCTCCTGCATGACGTAGAGGATTGTCCCACGATGGACCATAGGATAGGTGCCGTCATCTGACACACGCTGTACAGCCTGGCAGACAAATGAGACAGGTGCCATAGGAATGCTTTGTTTCAGGGATAGCATTGCGTCATACACCGCATGGCTGAATTCAGCTTTCTTTCTTCCTGTCAGATTGTGAGGAGGGTCTATGCTTTCTCCGTATCTGATGATAATCCTGCCGTAATTCCTCAGGTAATCAAGGGGCGATGTCTTTGTCGAACCTGCCTGGACATTGTTGCTGTGTCCCGCAAAGGTCTTGTCCTCAGGCACTACCTCAGGAAGAAAGACGACAGGCAGGATGGAATTGCCTGACATGGCGAGCAGGCTTACTGCCGAGAAGTCGCACTCCTCGAACGAACGTAGGAAACCTGTCCTGGAGCGGCCGCCTTCAGGGTAGGTCAGGGTGGAATAAGGATAGTCTGCCGAGAGCCTAAGAAGCCTGATAAAGACTTTGGTGAGATCAGAAAGATACTCTCCATACCTGAAAGAAGTGTTCTCTACTTTCCTTGGTGTTGAGAACACGCTGCTGTTCTTGTAGAACTGCTCCCAGAACCTGTCTTTGTAGACAAGGCTCATGCAGGCCAGGACATGCGGGACCTGTTCGAGATTCTGTACGGCATTGGTATAGAGGAACATGTAATCCACGAGACTCAGATGGGGCGCCACAAGATGGTGCGGCTGGGAAGTTTCAGGCCTCCGGCCGTTGAGAAACTGTATCTCTGGCCTGTTCCTCAGGACAGAATGCAGCGCCTCAAACACCTGCTGATATGCCAGCACTCTGCCCGGGTCAGTATGGGGAAGCAAAGCATCTATCGCCTCAGAAGGCGTGAGAGGACAGCCCGGCGCAATGGTCTCATTCCCTGCGTACTGGTCCAGAAGAGCAATACGAAGTATCTCCTCAAGCGCCTGCGCCTCATGGAGACGTCTGCGAACATTCTTGGTGTCCATGTGCCACCTGCACAATCCATGATTTATAAAATTTATTACAGAATCCAAGCACAACGCTTTTATAGGGGAAAGAATTCAGGAGCAGTATGATTACCGCGTATGTGCTGAAGGACGATAAGGTAGTGGAGATTTCCCACAAGGAGATAGACAGGGACAAGTTCGTGTGGGTGAAGATGTTAGACCCATCACATGTCGAGATAGTGGAGACTGTGGAAGCGACTGGCGTGCCGCATGAGGAGTTCATAGAATTCGTAGAAGAGGACGAGAGGCCAAGATTCCAGCAGGAGGAAGATTACCTCTTCATCATCTATCGGCTCCCCCATTATGAGAAAGAGACCATCACCA